>JBDNEZ010000160.1:0-14601 GCA_041690095.1 Anderseniella sp. | reverse complement strand
TTTCGGGGCGCTATGTTGGTGCGTCAGCCGAGGCCACTGCAGGTGTATGCGCCGGTGCCAACGCGCTTGTCGGTGGCTCCAATATTACGCTTCAGCCGCTGAGCGTTCAGGTGCAAACAGGCCTCAATGCTGCCATCGGCGTGTCAAGCATGACGCTTGAGCCTGTTGACTAGAGCATCCGTATTGATGGGTATTGCTCCAGAGTTCAAGTCGCGTACAGGTGCGCCGGTCAGCGGTAACGGCTGATCGCGTTCACCTGACGAAGGAGTGATTTGGCAAGTTCGGCGCGTGAGCCTAGTTTGGCGTATAAAGAGCCCTTAAGGGCAACTTATTCGTTAATGGCAGGAGTGCTTGTGCATGCTGATCAAGACAATTCATAATTGGCAGATCCCGGAGTCCAGAGCCACATCCGAGCACGTCTTCATGAACCGGCGGAGGTTCATCGCCGCTGCCGGGTTTGCCGGTATCGGACTGGTTTCGGGCATTCGTCCCGGTGTGGCAGGCGATGTTCCTGCGGCAGGGCTGTATCCCGCCAAACTCAATCCTGCCTATGCTGACGCTGGCCGCAAGATCACGCCCGAAGCGCTCAACATAACGTATAACAACTTTTATGAATTTGGCACGTCCAAGCGGATTTCAAAAGCGGTCGAAGCCCTGGTGATCCGGCCTTGGGAAATTGCCTTTGAAGGCGAGATCGAGGCCCCGTTCAAAATACAGTTCGATGATCTGGTCAAGAAGATGCAGATTGAAGAACGGGTTTACAGGCATCGGTGTGTGGAAGCATGGTCAATGACCGTTCCGTGGACTGGTTTCACCGTCAGGCAACTGGTAGAGCTTGCCAAGCCAACTGCAAATGCAAAATATATGAAGTTTGAAACCTTCAATGATCCCGAGATGGCGCCCGGGCAGAAACCAAGTCTGTTTGGCAGCAGCTATCCCTGGCCTTATTCAGAAGCAGTTACCATGGCAGAAGCCAACAATGACCTGGCATTCATGGTGACCGGGGCGTACGGCAAGCCTGTCGCCAAATCCATGGGCGCACCGATACGTCTGCATCTGCCCTGGAAGTACGGCTTCAAATCGGCCAAATCCATCAACAAGATCAGCTTTACTTCCGAACGTCCCAAGAGCTTCTGGGAAGAGCTGGGGCCCAACGAGTACGGTTTTTGGGCCAATGTAAACCCTGACGTTTCACATCCACGCTGGAGCCAGGCATCCGAGCGCGATCTGGAGTCAGGTCAGAAGATTCCCACCAGGCTTTACAACGGCTATGCAGACCAGGTCGCATCGCTTTATGACGGTATGAAAGAAGAACTGGGATCCAAGCTGTTTCGATAACCTGGATCAGGGTGATTTTTGGCTGGACCATCTAGACAAGGATGATTTTTGGTTGAATCAGCCAACAATCATAAACCGGATCGATTTCAAAGTCTTACAGCAACTTCATGGACTCTATTGAACCCATTTGGTTCGAGGCAGCTTGTTTTTTAAAAAATTAGGGGCCAGACACCCGGGTGGAGTGTGCGTCTGGCCCCTTAGTGTCAGGAACCCGATAGTTTCTGCCGAAGCACTCGTTGTTGCCTCGCGCTTCGGTAAATCCATCAGGTTATGCGGCCATGTGTTTTATGAGGGAGTAAACTAGCCGCTGACTGTTGAAGGCTCTCACGGATGAACCACCCAGTGCAATCGAGTATTGGGAATGTATGTCATGCGGTGGCTGCATATCGGGCAAAAGCACATATATTGTACGTACTTAGGGTCGAGTCAGAACTTCCACTGGCGGGCCTTTGACACAACGAAATCCCTGAAAACAGCGATTCTTTTGGAGTTTCGCATTTCCTCCGGATAAACGAAATAGGTTTCGATTCCCGGTGCGTCCTCACCAAGAGAGACGCGGATGAGCGGTGAATCCTCGCCAACGATATAGTCCGGCAGAACCCCGATTCCCAAGCCGGATTCGACGGCACGGCGCAGTCCGTAAATAGAATTGATCAGGAAACTTGAATCACGCGGCGGCTCACTTTCAGCACGTCCGGCGCGGAGCAGCCAGCCCAGGTCAGTGAGGAAAGTCGGTGCCGGACCGAATGCCAGTATCTTGTGATTGTCGAGATCTTCCAGGGACTGCGGCATGCCGTTTGCCCGCACATAGTCCGGTGATGCATAAGCATGATTGTGCACGGTGAACAGCTTGCGCTGGATCAGGTCAGGTTGAATTGGCCGACGCAAGCGAATGGCTACATCCGCCTCACGCATGCCAAGATCAAGCTCTTCATCCGTCAGGATCAGTTCAACCCGGATTTGCGGGTAAAGTTCAATAAATTCCTGCAAACGTGGCGTGAGCCATATGGTGCCGAGGCCCACCGTCGTGGAAATGCGCAAATCCCCGCTTGGCTTGTCACGACTATCGGTCAGACGTGTGCGGGCGGTGGCCAGTTTGGTAAATACATCATGGGCTGTGCGATACAGCATTTCACCTTGCTCAGTCAGAATCAACCCACGGGCGTGACGATGAAAAAGCGTGACGCTCAACTCTGACTCCAGCGCGGATATCTGCCGGCTGACCGCAGATTGCGACAGATTCAGATTGTGGCCGGCGTGAGTGAAACTGCCGGCTTCCGCCACCGCGTGGAATATGCGCAACTTGTCCCAGTCAAAGTTGTTGTCCCGGTTTGAAATTGGCATGGAGTTATTGCCTTGTCCTACTCGGCTGCCTGCGAGGCTTCATTGCCTGTTTCAGCCAGAAATTTTTCAGCTTCGAGGGCCGCCATGCACCCCATCCCTGCGGCCGTGACAGCCTGGCGGTAGATGTCGTCGGTAACATCGCCTGCGGCAAAGACGCCGGCAATGTCGGTTGCTGTGGAATCCGGTTGGGTTATCAGATAACCGCCGTGCTTCATATCCAGCTTGCCTTCAAACAATTCGGTTGCAGGCTTGTGGCCTATGGCAATAAAAATGCCGTCGCAGGGTAAATCTTCAACTGCTTGCGTCTTGACGTTGCGCAGACGCGCTGCGGTTACGCCGGGCGGGTTTTCGTCGCCGATGACTTCTTCCAGCGCGGTATCCCACATGACCGTGACCTTCGGGTTTTCAAACAACCGGTTTTGCAGGATGCGTTCGGCGCGGAATTCATCCCGGCGATGAACAACAATAACCTCGGAGGCAAACTTGGTGAGAAACAACGCTTCTTCCACCGCGGTATTGCCACCACCCACAACGACGACACGTTTGCCGCGGTAGAAAAAGCCATCGCAGGTCGCACAGGCTGATACGCCAAAGCCCTTGAATTTATCTTCAGTGGGCAGTCCGAGCCACTTGGCTTGCGCGCCGGTGCAGATGATCAGGCTGTCGCAAGTGTACTGGTTGCCTGAATCACCTGTCAGGCGAAACGGGCGCTGGTCCAAATCGACACTGACAATATGATCATTGATCAGGTTTGTGCCGACATGCTCTGCCTGTCCCTGCATCTGCTCCATGAGCCAGGGACCCTGGATGGGTTCGGCAAATCCGGGATAGTTTTCCACATCGGTTGTGATGGTAAGTTGACCGCCTGGCTGAATGCCGTGGATCAAAGTTGGCTCCAGCATGGCGCGCGCAGCATAGATAGCTGCAGTATATCCAGCAGGACCTGATCCCAGAATAAGCACCTGTGAATGTTGTACGCTCATAGTTTCAGTCTCCGGCAACAGTTTGAACTTCTGGAGCAAGGCGCGTTCATCTGAACGCGCACAGTTGCCCTAACACTTCAGGGTCACGCATCCTTACGTCGAACAGATCATGTTCGATGGCCGCAAGACGCCCAAAAGGATTGCTTTTTGCCCCGCACTCTCAAACAGTCTGACACAGCCATGACGTGACTGCATAGCTTTCAGGCCGTCAGGTCAATAACAACTCACAGGTTTCTTGTCACCCTGACAAATTCACCGGGTCCGGTTTCAAGTGTAAAACTGACTGTGCTCTAACACTTTGGAAGCAATCAGGTTTATGAATTTTGGTTGATTCAACCAAAATTCATCCTGATCTAACCCAATCTGCAGCCAGTTTGATGTTACTTGAAGAGGTCTTACTTGAAGGAGATTTTCAGAATTTCGTAGCTCTTGCCGCCGCCTGGCGTCATCACCTCGACACTGTCGCCGGCGGATTTGCCGATCAGTGCGCGCGCAATGGGCGAGGAGATGGAGAGCTTGCCGGATTTCACGTCGGCCTCGAAATCACCAACAATCCGATAGACGGCTTGTTTGTCGGTGTCTTCATCCACGACCGTCACCGTTGCGCCGAATTTGACGGTATCACCGCCCAATTTCGACACATCGATAATTTCCGCCCGGCTGATCATGTCCTCAAGCTCGGAAACCCTGGCTTCATTCCAGCCCTGGGCTTCCTTTGCAGCATGATACTCCGCGTTTTCCGACAGGTCGCCATGAGCACGCGCTTCTTCAATGGCCTTGATGATGCGGGGACGCTCAACAGATTTGCGATGTTTCACTTCTTCGGACATGGCAGCATGTCCTTCTGCGGTCATTGGAACTTTTTCAACCATCGTTGCGTAATCCAGAATGTTGTTATCCGCCCAAGCCTCGGAACTCCATGGAAGCCGTTAAGCTACCAACGCGTTCGTCTGTTGACTTTGTGCGGGAATGTTTCGGTCTGGTCTAAATATGCGCAAAACAAATGCGTCCTGCAAGACCTGTTTATTGTTGGTTGTGGGTGACGAAAGCCATAAGCGGTTTTATCGGGCCGGAATATCTACAACATTATGTGCCGGCACGCCAGCCTCCCGGCCAGATTTATTGTGAGTCAATAGTCAGTTCCTTTGGTATAACCAGGACGATCTCGGATCATTTCATTCAAAAATAGGCCTGCAGTGGTTTAACTGAAAGATCACCATGCTTGATGGCAGCAATTGCCTCAGATGCGGCGATGGAAGCGGGCAGAGTTGTATAATACGGGATTTTTGCCATCAGCGCCGCGCGCCGGATCGACTTTGAGTCCGACAAGGCGCTTTGACCTTCGGTCGTGTTGATGACCAACTGCACCTCCCCATTTGCCATCGCATCAACAATGTGCGGGCGGCCTTCGAGTACCTTGTTGACGCGCATGGCCGGAACGCCGTTGTCTGTCAGATAGCGCTGTGTGCCGCCAGTGGCGATGATTTTAAAGCCCAGATCGTCCAACCGCCGTGCAGCCGGCAGGATGCGAGCCTTGTCCTGATCGCGTACCGAGATAAAGGCTGTGCCGTCTACAGGCACCTTGGCGCCGGCACCAAGCTGGCTTTTCGCAAATGCCATGGCGAAACCGGTGTCGAGACCCATGACCTCACCGGTGGAGCGCATTTCCGGGCCGAGCACCGTGTCAACGCCGGGAAAACGCGCAAACGGGAACACGGCTTCCTTGACGCCGATGTGTTTGAGTTTCCGGTGTTTGAGCTTGAATGACGCAAGTGTTTCGCCTGCCATGATACGCGATGCAATCTTGGCGATTGAGTTGCCCGTGACCTTGGCCACAAATGGCACGGTACGCGAGGCGCGCGGATTTACCTCGAGCACATAGATGTCACCGTTCTTGATCGCGAACTGTACATTCATCAAGCCAACCACGCCAAGCGCGCGCGCCAGCACAGCCGACTGGCGTTCCAATTCGTCAATGGCTGCCTTTTTGAGAGAGTATGGCGGCAGTGAACATGCACTGTCGCCGGAGTGGACACCGGCTTCTTCTATGTGCTGCATGACACCTGCAACGAACACGTCCGTGCCATCGCACAATGCATCGACGTCAACTTCTATGGCGTTGGACAGATAGCTGTCGATCAGCACGGGAGACGCACCGGAAACCACAACAGCTTCATTGATGTAGCGTTTGAGGTTCTGCGTATCGTGTACAATCTCCATGGCGCGGCCACCGAGGACATAGGATGGGCGGATAACAACCGGATAGCCGATTTTCTCGGCGATCTTGATCGCTTCGGGGCCAGACTTGGCAATACCATTGTTCGGCTGGCGTATCTTGACCTTCTTGAGCAGTTTTGCGAAGCGGTCCCGGTCTTCCGCCAGATCAATAGCGTCCGGCGACGTGCCGAGAATAGGGATGCCGGCTTTCTCGATGGCATCAGCGAGTTTGAGCGGGGTCTGGCCGCCGAACTGTACGATAACGCCGTGCAATTTGCCCTTTGTCTGCTCGGCCAGCAGCACTTCCAGCACATCTTCTTCGGTCAACGGTTCAAAATACAACCGGTCTGAAGTGTCGTAGTCGGTAGACACCGTCTCCGGGTTGCAGTTGATCATGATGGTTTCATAACCTGCCTCAGACAACGCGAATGCTGCATGGCAGCAGCAATAGTCAAACTCGATGCCCTGACCGATACGATTCGGCCCGCCGCCGAGAATGGCGATTTTTTTCGCGTCGGTTACGTGCGCTTCATTGCCGTCAATGCCTGGCAGGCCGACTTCGTAGGTCGAATACATATAGGCGGTGGGCGATGCAAACTCGGCTGCACAGGTGTCGATGCGCTTATAGAGGGGCGTAACCTTCAGCTTGTGGCGGGCTTTGCGAACCTTTGTCTCATTGCTCCCGGCAAGTTCGCCGAGACGCGCATCGGAAAAACCCATGGCCTTGAGGGCGCGAAAATTGCCTGCATCCTTTGGCAGACCGTGTTCGCGTACGCGCTCCTCGGCCTGGATGATTTGCGATAATTGTTCGATGAACCATGGGTCGTATTTGGAGGATTCAAACACCTGCTTGCTGGTGGCGCCGCGACGCATGCATTCAGCGACCTTGAGCAATCGGTCCGGCGTCGGCAGCGACATGGCGCGCCGGAAGACGTTCTTGTCCTCATCCTCGCCGTAGCCTTCCAGTTCAATCTCGTTGAGGCCGGTCAGCCCCGTCTCCAGGCCACGCAATGCCTTTTGCAGAGACTCAGCGAACGTGCGGCCGATGGCCATTACCTCGCCAACAGACTTCATGGCGGTGGTCAGATTGGGCTTGGAGCCCGGGAATTTCTCGAAGGCAAAACGTGGAATCTTGGTAACCACATAGTCGATCGAGGGCTCAAAAGAGGCAGGAGTGGCACCGCCGGTTATGTCATTGTCCAGTTCGTCCAGCGTGTATCCCACCGCCAGGCGGGCTGCAACCTTGGCTATTGGAAAGCCGGTTGCCTTCGACGCCAGTGCGGATGAGCGTGAAACCCGCGGGTTCATTTCAATAACGATGAGGCGGCCATCGGCCGGATTTACCGCGAACTGCACATTGGACCCGCCGGTTTCCACGCCGATCTCGCGCAACACCGCGATGGAGGCATTGCGCATCATCTGGTATTCCTTGTCGGTCAGCGTCATGGCTGGCGCGACCGTGATGGAATCACCTGTATGCACGCCCATCGGGTCAAGATTTTCGATGGAGCAGATAATGATGCAGTTGTCGTCGCGATCGCGCACAACCTCCATCTCATACTCTTTCCAGCCCAGCACTGATTCTTCGATCAGTACTTCGGACGTGGGCGAGGCCTCGACGCCGGTCAGTACGATATCGTACAATTCTTCCAGCGTGTAGGCGATACCGCCGCCGGTGCCGCCAAGCGTGAACGATGGACGGATAATGGCGGGAAGACCGGTGAGCTTGTAGGCTTCGAAGGCCTGCTGTTGGGCGCTCAGGCGTTGTTCTTCGCGGCGTTCAAATTCGGTTCTGGCCCAATCGGTCTTGAAGGCTGCAATTGCGCCCGCATCTTCACCGGACGCCTGCGCCAGGCCTTGTTCATAGCAATTGGCAAAGCGCTGTTTCAGATCCGAGGTGTTGACGAAGGCGGAACGAGGCGTCTCCAGCCCGATCTTCTTCATGGCGGTGCGGAACAGGTCGCGGTCTTCGGCCTTGTCTATGGCCTCGGCACGTGCCCCGATCATTTCCACGCCCCATTTGTCCAGGACGCCGCTTTTGTTTAGCGACAAGGCGGTGTTCAGGGCAGTCTGACCGCCCATGGTGGGCAGCAACACCAACTTTTCGCCGGGGCGCTCGATGCATTCCTTCTCGATGATCTTCTCTACAATTTCAGGCGTGATGGGTTCTATGTAGGTTGCGTGCGCCAGATCCGGGTCTGTCATGATCGTAGCCGGATTGGAGTTGATCAGGACAATACGATAACCCTCGGCCTTCAGCGCCCTGCAGGCCTGGGTGCCGGAATAATCGAATTCACAGGCCTGGCCAATGACAATCGGCCCGGCGCCGATGATCAGGATTGTGTCGATATCTTCACGTTTGGGCATGAATGCTCTTTTTTGCAAGTGCAGCCCAAGCCAGCGGACGGGCGGGCGCAAATTCCGTGTGAATTACACCATGAAATCGCCGGGTGCAAAGGCCAAGCTGTCGCGCACGGTGATTTGTGGCGGACGATCCACAGTTTCCGGGCGAATTGCGTGAAGCTTGTGCGGTTTTCGGACGCAACTGGAGGGTCAGGCCTTATCGTTCGGGAATCAGTGCCTCAAAACCGGCTGTATTTGCGGCCCTTACGGTAACAAGTGCGCCGCCGGTGGATTCAAGCTCGCTGCGCGAGTGCATGATCATTTGCAGTGTCTTCATGGACAGGGCGAACGGTCCCGATACGGTGAGGCGGGCGGAGCCCGACACGGATTCGGTGAAAACCTCAACGTTCAGATCACCGCCGTCTTCGCCGGCATCCTTGAACATCTGTTGTGTCAGGGCGGCGATTGCAGCAAGTGCAGCATCGCATCCAGGCGATACGAACGGTCCCTTGTCCGGAAAACTGCAGTGCGCCGCAACCCACTCCTGCCAATCGCATTGGTTCAGGGTGTTCACCATGAATACTGACAGATCACCGGGATCGGGGGTATCGGTCTTGATCCGGGCGAGTGCGTTGCCGCCGGGGTTCACGTTAGCTGCTTTGACGGCAGCCCGGGTTACCTGATGGCGATCAAAAGCCTCGCGGGTATCGCGCATCAGCGCGCCGATAACAGCAGATGAGCGTTGCTCGACAAGTTCCGGCAGAGGCTGCCTGCTTGCCGCCGGCATGCCGGTTGGTGACCACCTGCTGGATGAAATGCGCTCGCGCAACAGTTTTGGAAGCAGTGGTATATCCGGGGGACCGGCGCTCATGGGGTGACCAATGTCCAGAAAAATCATGTTGATTTGTTGTTCGAAAGGTTGCCGTTCAAACCGTAAATATAACGTAAACCATCCATATCGTTACAATGTCTGCAGGCGATGCCAGCGGAGGCAATGTGTTCGAGGAGGATGATTCTCACGGCATTTGCGAACTGATGACCGCACCGGAATTGCTGTTACCGATTGGGTGAAACCGGTCAAATGGGTCAATAGTCAGTTCCTTCGGTATTACTCAGCCTGCTTCGTACACTGGATCTGGCTGAATGTGATGCAGTCACCCGCCGTGCAGATGTTGCCGGTGTCGACAAAGCGCAACTCGGCTCCGGCAGCGGGCGAACGGCGGGCGAAACTTATTGCCTTTTCGTAACCGTTTCGCCGACACCAGACCGTTGCTGCGGGCCGGCCGCAGCCTCTGGCACCTTCAAGGCAGAATGCGACTGGCTGCCCGAGATAGTCCGGCGAGAAAAATTTTCTTGCAGAATTTGTCGCGTTTGCCGTGGAAAATGTGGTCATCGCCAGCGTCGCGGCAGCGGCAATTAGCGCGATGGTGCAATTGGTGGAGAACAAGTTTGTTGCTTTCGGTTTTCTGATCATGATCGGTTGTTGTCCTGATTCTTCAACTCAACACCAACTACACTGATTCTTGTGTGTCTTTTGTGCCACAGTCTGGCAAAATGTCGCCTGATTAGTATGCTCAGCTGTCGTTAAAGCGGTCTTAAGTCTTGACCTTAAGCAGTTTGTAGAGCGATTGTGAGCGCGAAGATGTGGTATTAGTCACATAGCGACAGAGGAGTGGAAGATGCAGTTGAAAACGATCCTTTCAGCAGTGGCAATTGCTGCGGCAGCAGTTTCGGGTGGCGCAGGGCAGGCGGCAGCGGAAAGCCGGACCGGTTCGGTTTATAATAATGTAAAATACAATTTCGGGTCCAACACCTGGAAGATGGACTCGAAATATCTGCCTGCTGAAGTGTCGTACAACTCCAGTGAAAAGCCGGGTACAGTGATCATCAGTACCCGCAAGAAATATCTCTACGTGGTTCAGCAAGGCGGCACGGCCAAGCGGTTCGGCATCGGCGTTGGCCGGCAAGGCTTCCGCTGGAGCGGTGAGGAAAAGGTGTCGCGCAAGGCTGAATGGCCGGCCTGGCATCCGCCGGCGGAAATGCGCGAACGCGAACCAGACCTGCCGATCCGAATGGAAGGCGGCGAAGACAATCCCCTCGGTGCCCGCGCACTATATCTGGGCAATACGCTGTACCGGATTCACGGTACGAATCTGCCATGGACGATTGGTGAATCCGTATCATCAGGCTGTATTCGGCTGCGCAACGAAGATGTAATCTCATTGTACGATATGGTGAAGGTTGGCGCCAAAGTGATCGTCGAGTAAACCCGACCATAATTGTGTCATTAAAAAAGGGCCCCGTCACAGCGTGTGAGCGGGGCCCTCCGAGTTTTGACAGTCTGTCCCGGTTTGCAGGGGGGGTCCTCTAGGGGGGAGAGGATTAGGGCAGTCTGTCAGGCTCTTGATATGTCATATAATGACTCTAACTGACGAATCCAAGTCAGGGACCGGGCCACGCCAAACAAGCATGGCGAGAGGGGCGGATGGGTCATGCGGCGTTTGTCGCGACCCGGTTCCCTGACACCATCCAGGGGCTGCCCCGGATAGTGGTTCTTCAAAGGTTGTTATTCGGTCGCGTCAAACCCCCTGACACTTGCGAATGTCACAGGGATCAACGCTTATCATGCCGCGTATCGGCCAATTCGGGTTGGTTTTGTAGATCACTGTGACGTTGGTTTCGTTGGTCACCATTGCCGGTGCGGGCATGGTTGAGAAGGCTGCGAGAATGACAAGCGCGCCTGTCAGGCCAACTACTGTGAGTGTCTTTGTCAATTTCTATCCTCCCTTGTTCATTCGGCTGTTGAGGGGTGCCGGAGGTCATTTGATGAAGATCACATTAGTCGGGCCGTTCCGAATGTTCGCTGAACGGTTCGTTCATCTGTCGTTCAGGAATCAGACATATCAAAATACGGCTGTTTCCTGTTGTTTTTGAAGAATTGATGGTGGATTTTTGAACCCCGTCTCCGTTTCTGGTGTATGCACCGTCCATGAAAAAACTTACGTTCAGCTGGCTTGTAGCCGGCATGATCTTGATGGGGCTGCATCCGTCTCCGGCGAAACCCGGTGAAGTCGTAGTAGCTGTGGCCACCAATTTTTTGCTGCCTGCACGCGATATCTCGGCAGGGTTTGAGGCGGACACCGGCCATTCGGTGGTTGTAGTGGCCGGTTCAACCGGCAAACTTGCCACCCAGATACTGGCCGGGGCGCCGTTTGATGTTTTTCTGGCTGCGGACCAGGCGCGGCCTGAATTGCTGGTAGCCAGAAAAGCGGCTGTGGCGGAAAGCTTGTTCACTTATGCAACAGGTACACTGGTGTTGTGGTCACGCGATGCATTACCGCTAAAGGGAACTGCACTTGAATCACTTGATGCAGCGCGGATATCCAGGTTTGCCATGGCCAATCCGAAACTGGCACCGTATGGTCTTGCCGCGCAGCAGACACTTGATCGGCTGGGCTTGTTGAAAACGCTTGCAAGCCGCATCGTATATGGCGAGAACATCGGCCAGACATTTGCCATGGCCGCGTCCGGAAATGTGACGGCAGGGTTGATTGCGAAGTCACAACTTGCCAGCCTGCCTGATGATCAACGGGGACACTGGATCGATGTACCGGATACATTGCACGAACCCATTTTGCAGGATGGTGTGCTGACCATGCGGGCCAAAGACAATATCGTGGCACATTCGTTCTTGAGCTTTATGCGGTCTGACAAGGCGGCCAGGATCATCAACCGGTTCGGCTATGGAGTGTCCCGCCCGTGACGGCTGAGGTTTTCGACGCGATCCGGCTTACGGCACAACTGGCTACTATTTCCGTCGTGTTGCTGCTCGTATTGGCGACGCCGGTCGCATGGTGGCTGGCGTTCACACAGTCGCGGATGAAAATACCGATTGAAGCGTTGACGACATTGCCGCTTGTGTTGCCGCCTACCGTGTTGGGTTTTTATCTGCTGATCCTGCTTGGGCCTGCCGGCTGGCTGGGCGGTTGGTGGGTCAGCCTGACGGGAGAAACGCTGACTTTCAGCTTTACCGGGCTTGTGGTCGCCTCGATGATCCACTCGCTGCCATTTGTAGTGCAGCCAATGCGGCAGGCATTTCAGGACATGGGCACAGGGCCACTGGAGGATGCTGCCACACTGGGTGCAGGTCCGTTTGACCGGTTTTTCAGCGTTGGTCTTCCGCAGGCCAGACGCGGCATCGTGACGGCATCCGTGTTGGGCTTTGCTCATGTGTTGGGAGAATTCGGGGTTGTGTTGATGGTTGGCGGCAATATTCCGGGCCGCACAAAAGTTGTATCCATCGCAATCTATGAAAGTGTGGAGACACTTGACTATGCAACTGCACACATGTTGTCAGCCGGGCTGTTGCTATTGTCATTTGCGGTGTTGGTCGGGGTTTTTGCCGTGAACCGGTCTATCCCGCTGAAGGTGGGCCAATGAGCGCCAGCCGACTTGATCTGGATTTCAGGCTGGTTCGCGGTGGCTTTGACCTTGCTGTATCAGAGACCCTGACGCTTGACGGCGTAACGGTTCTGTTTGGACCAAATGGATCCGGCAAATCCATGACCTTGCGCACAATCGCAGGTCTGGAACGCGGCGCGGATGGCGTTGTGCGCTTCGACAACAACGACTGGTTGAGCTCAGACACGGATATATTTGTGCCGGCACATCGACGTCCGGTGGCACATGTGTTTCAGGATGCGCGGCTGTTTTCGCACCTTGATGTGGCGGGTAATCTTGCGTTCGCGCAGCGCCGCGCCAAGGGTGACGGGCCCGAAGTTTCGCGCGACGATGTGGTTGAAGTGTTTGATATTGCAGATCTTTTGCAGCGCATGCCGCAGGGCTTGTCCGGTGGGGAACGACAGCGGGTAGCCATGGCGCGGGCGTTGCTGACCCGGCCCCGACTGGTGTTGATGGATGAACCGCTGAGTGCGCTGGATGTACAACGGCGTGCTCAGGCCTTGAATTTCATTGAACAGATTCCGGAGCGGTTTCAGGTGCCGGTCATTTATGTGACGCACCAGATTGACGAAGTGGTGCGACTTGCCAACCAGTTGGTGCTGATTGCAGGCGGTCGCATTGAGGCAAGCGGCGGGTCAGCCGAGTTGATGTCGCGACTGGACTTGCCCCCGTTTACCGGCAGGTTCGAGGCCGGGTCGATTATTGAAGCAACAGTGAACAAACAGAACACAACATTCGCCCTGACCGGGCTGGAGATTGCCAAAGGCGTGCACATCGAAGTGCCATATCTGGACTTTCCGGTGGGAGAAATGGTGCGGCTGCGTATCAGGGCTCGTGACGTGTCCATCGGGCTGGTTAAACCCAAGGGACTGTCTTTGCGCAATGTGCTGCCTGCAACGATAGAGGAAGTTCAGGCAGAAGCAGATACTGCTTTTGCTGAAGTGAGGCTATCGGTTGCCGGACAGGCTGTAAGGGCGCGGATCAGCCGGGCATCTGCGCATGAGCTAAAACTGAAACCCGGCAAAGCCGTGTATGCAATGGTCAAGGCGACAGCACTCGATAGAAGACTTCTCACACGGCGTTGAGAAGGCGTTTTAGGACCCGTCAAACCCACGGTCATATTTGTCAACAGCTCCCAGTGCTGCTAACCTGCTTTTTCTGGTCAGGCTTTGTCCGGAGACAGATTGTTACAGAGGTTCTTTATGAGACGTGTTTTTGTGTTGCTGGCCGCATTTGGCTTTACCGTTGCCATAGCGGACATCCCTGATGTTATAGCTGGTGACCGGGCGTTTTCCGATGACGTCGGAATCAAGCGGTCAGGTAACTGGTCGAGGGCTGACAGCGAAGCCGCGAAGGCCGAAGCAGATGGCACGGAAGTTTCGGATATCCCGGTGCCACGGCCCAGGCCGGGCAGCAAGGCTGCAAAGGCAGATGCCGCTACAGCCAAGACTGCGGTCGTCAAGCAAGTTCCCATACCGCGCAAGAAAACCAAACCGAAGGCGCCTGTGCAGGCCGGTATCGTTGCATCGGACAGTGGCGCTGGCGATACCAGCGCGCCTTATCGCGGCAAAATGGAGGCGGCGGAAATCAAGGAGCTTCTGAACGGCAAAGTGCTTGCCTCGCGTATTGATGGAAACAAGGCAACGATTACCCTTGTAGAGGGAGGCGACCTGAACTGGTCATCCACTTCCGGCACCGGAAATGGCAAGTGGTGGCCTGAAAAGGGGCGCATATGCGATCGCTACGACCCGTCCGGCGAGTTTCCGGGGCGCGGGGCCGGGTGCCGCAGTTTTGAACAAAAGGCGGATGGCTATTATGCCGGGGGCAAAAAGCTGCAATTTGTCAATTGAAACCGGTCCGCAGGTTTGTCGCTCTACTGGCGGCAAACAAGACCCAGTAGCACTGCCACCATGCG
>JBDNEZ010000159.1:0-11182 GCA_041690095.1 Anderseniella sp. | reverse complement strand
GGCCAAAGGTTTTGAGATCATTCCAAGGCGCTGGGTTGTGGAACGCACATTCGCATGGCTGGGCAGATGTCGCAGACTGGCAAAAGACTGGGAGAAATCCATCCGGTCAGCAGAAAGCTGGCTCCTCATAGCCCACATCAAGATCGTCACAAGGCGTATCGCAAGAGCTTCAAATCATTGAAACAGTTTCGAGTCGGACTCCAACAGGAGCATTGGATGATCTTTCTTTGATCTAAAAATTGATTTGACGTAACGGTAGTTCTGGACTTTAATTTGTTGGTTCGCGCACCTGGGGCAACAAATCAATGCCGAAACAAACCAGAATGTTTTCCAACCGGTATGTGCCAGTTAACGGCATCACCGCCAGTCATCTGGACTGGACTGATGGTTTTGTGGAGTTTGTGCAAACCCCCATCACGCGACGGACCATCGTAAAGGCACCGATAGTCGCAACTGCGATAGCCTATTCCTATCCTGCATTGACTGCAGACAATGCAATGCAGGAAAGGCTCCTGCTGTCAATTAACGATGAGCGGACAGAAGTCACCGTTTCGCTCTGGTACGAGAATGGAGACAAGGGAGAAGGGGCGGGGAAACTTGCGGCGCCACCTAGCAGCCATGTCTGGAAACTTACGAGACATGCCTTCGGGCCGGACGCCAGGTTCCACCTCTTTCCGGATGTCAGGGCCAGGAAGGCATCCGGCGTCGTCACCGGACAGGTTCTGACCGTCGCTAACGTACAGCTGGGCCGCAGTGGCAGATGTGAGGTTGAGTTCCATTTCACGAGGAAGGAACCGGGAGCTAACTGGGCATTGGCGGCATGGACCAACCTTTGGGGTAGCGGAAAACGGGATCAGAAAAGCCTTGCTGGCAAGGTCGGTCTTGCAAATTTCATTGCCGGCACTAAAGCGCTGCACTGGATGGAAACCAACCGTGACAGAACCGCCAATTCGCTCACTCGAATCTTCAATGATCTTGTACAAGTCGGAACGCAGGCCAAGCTCGGTCCGCTTGATGTGCGGCTGTCCCGGAACCTCGTGTGGTCGATTTCCTCGAGCAGGCCTGCCCAGTTCTGGGTTGTCGCGCCTGAAGTAGTGGCAGACGGCGTATGCCTGGCTAGGGCGACCAGGCAGGACAGCGAAGACGGCAAAGTCGAAGTCATCGGCATACCTGTCAGAGCGAGGGCCAGGTCGGCGAATGGGCAGGAACTGGCGGCGCAGGCCATGGAGGCGGGTTCGCAGACAGAAGTGGAACGCTGTGCCGAACTTGCCGAAACGCTGTTTAGCCCGGCGAACATGGCGGACGTGGAATTCCACATTCTTGACCTTGTCGACAAGAAACACCCGGAAATCGATACGACGGTGCTGTTCAATGGAAGAGAGGGACCAGCAAACTGCGGCTTAAGGGCCTTCGAAATCGACAAGGTGGAGGGAAATTCCAAATCCCTCAGGCGATACCGCTGTGAAGCGGTAATTGCAGGAACCTGGGACATATCTGTCTTTCACGGTACAGATGCGCCAGCAAATCTGGCCGCTGGACCGTTTCGCGATATCACCGGTGTCATCAAGCGAACCAAGACGGTTAGATTCAGGCAGCACCGAGATCGCGAAAAGATTGTCGACACGGCTGAAGAGTTTTCGTTTGCAGGTGGGGTTCAGGCAGAGCATGGTAGAAAGGTCGCAGATGGCCGCCGGCAGTGGCAGACAGTCAAATCCCCGATCGGACCACTCACCCTTCAGCCAGCAGAACTGCCGGCTAGCATCGCAGGGAAGGGAAGGGAAAGGCAAGGCAAGCGTGGTGAAGGTGGCGAAAAAGGCGGCTCGGAAGACAGGGCATTGCCCTATATCAAGGATCCGTTCGCTTCATATCAGGGAAGCCCAGTTTCGCTCCTGTCGCATGGTTCCGGTTCGGTTTTCAGCACTAGGGAAGATCACCAGCGGACAATTCGCTGGCTCGAACTGAATTGGCTATTGCGCGAGAGTGCGCTTGCGCTTCCGGATGCGTCCTTGAGCAGGCTGTCGTTTGCGCCCACGGACCTCGCCTTCCTGTATACGTCGGAACTGCCCGCAGCACTGGCAAGGAACTATGTCTGGCTCGGCCGACAGCCCCTGGTGGTTGATGAACAGTCGCAAGCCATGGCTCGCCTGGACCTATCCACCGCCAATCTGAGTGCAGCTCGCCACACAGACCTTCTCAGTCTGAAATTTGCATTCAGTGCAATGTTCCTTGTCATCGGAGATGCAAGGTTCGGGCGAGGCCGGCCAAGCCTGCTGCCTGAAGGACCGTTGTGCGGTATCTACGAGCGCCGTACGGTTGAGAGAAATTCAAATGAGCGTGAGTCTGACCAGGATAGGCAAAAGGAACGGTTGCCGGTGTTTGAGAACGTGGACAGCCGGCCGCTGCTTATTGTCGAGTTTCCACCTCAGCACATCATGGAAGAAGCTTTCTTCCGTCCGGCCCTGCCGCAGTCGCCGGATGTGGATCTTTCCAACCTCGATGAAGTGAAGCTGAAGCCCTATCTGCACTGTGGGCTATCAAGTTCTCAGCAGTACAAAGTCTTGCCTTGCGAGACGCAATACGAGAGCTATTCGTCAGCGGAGATAGAAACGCTTCAGCACATTGTTGATATTCGTGAAGCCGACCAGATCATCGAAGCGCTTCGCCGCATCACGAGCCGTGCAGCCCGAAAAACGTTGCGCGACCAGATCCAAAAGAAGAAGCAAGAAGCCGATAAGGTTGAAGGCGCGTCGGTTCATCTCATGGGGCAGGTCTCGCTGTTTAAGCGGTATGCCTCAGATTTTACGACAGTTGCAAGAACCGTTCTGGCCAAGTCAGCAAAGCAGCCCAAGGACCATCCCCAGACCGTCTATGTCGGACCCTTCGCAATGGATCCTGACGTCGCAGCGGCCAATCGCGAACTCAGGGCAAAACTGAAGGAGGTGCTGGTAAGGGACATCATCTCCGATGCCTTCGATGAGGCTGAATTCATCCTCAACCGGCTTACCTTGCGGGTCGCTGCAACGGGGATCACGGAGTGCGAAAAACACACAGACAGACTTTCGGCGACCGTTTGCCGGCGTGGCCCCGGCAAGTCGAATAGCCGGCAAGATTTGCTAGCGGTTGAGGAATATTTGGAGTCACAAGTTCCGCTCTACCAGCTGTTTCGGAATTTCTATCGTGATCATTCGTTGAAAAACGTATTTCCCGGAAATGGCAACGAAGCGGATGAACTGGACAAGATCGAGTTTATTTTTCTACCCTTCGATTCCAACAAGCTTCGGAAGGAAAAATGGGACGCCGATGCCGGCTTTCAGCCATTCAAGGATACCCACCTTGCAACACAGGTCGAAAAAAAGTTTGCGAGAGACGTACTCATTCGGTTTGCCAGTCTGGCCGGCGGCACAGAGGAGTACGCGCCGTTCTCTCGCGGGCGGCTGTCCAACCCTTCCAGGCTGTCGTTCAGGGTTAACTGCCGGGATGGTCTGGTTGATGCCCGCAACGCAGCCAGTACGCCGCGTAGCAGCGAAAAGGCCGGCAACAGCAATGGAAACACCGGGCAATTGGGCTACCAGCCTGGAAACCCGTTTGTTCACGGGGTTGAGTTTCTGCCGTTCACGCTGGCCGGCCTGACCGATTGGTCTTCCATGGAACTTTCCGTGGTCGAACGGGCCGAACGGGTATTCGCCGGAGGTGCCGGCGGAAGGCTCGATCAGAACAGTGGACGAAAGATCAATCTGCATGGCGCCGCCATGCTGGACCATCTGGGCTTCGCGCCGGACGGTGATCCCGAAACGCGAAAATGGCACGTGCGCGCCGGTCATATTGCCGGTTCTTTGCGGAAACCGCCGGGCTGGCAGCACACGGCGCTCGAGTTGCCGTCCCGCCTAGTGCTGTCTCCGTCCCAGCAGGCTGTATTCAAGGCCCCAAACGGGGTCAATCCGGCCATCTTCGAGCAGGACCTACAGAAGGTTGATCCGGCTGATTTTGACCGATTCGGACAGCCGGACACGCGAGCCAGGCCGATATCCATCATCTCGGACGAAACGCAACATCCAACGTTGCTTTGGAGCGCCAGCCTGCTGACAGGTGCGGACTTGCCTGCTCCGGACGTCCGCGCGGTTTACTCACCCGACCTTGCACCGGACGCGGTCTTGAAGCTATTCGGCGATAACAACAAGATACTGGGAAAGGGACAAGACAAGCGGTCGGTTCCCGGGTTTGGACCACCGCCGCGCGGGCCGATGGCCCCGTGGCTGCTGGGGCGGGCGCAGACCAGCCGGGCGGATATTCCGCCCGATGACTTCGCCCGGACAGTCAACAAGAACCTGAATGATCCGGAATTGAAGGCTGCCGTCGAGAAAGCGGAACAAGACGACATCTGCGAACAGGATCCACAGACCCTCGAATGGAAATTTGCCGGCAAGCTGCCTCTTATGTTCCAGGATCTTTGCCGCCGATGGAAAGCCAGAAACAACACGCCAGAAGATATATGGAAGTACCGGACCAGCCTGGATGCCTATGACCGTCATGAACTGGTCATGCTGTCGTCGGCATTCGGTCTGCCGGCCATGCCGCGCGAGTCCTCAACAGGCGTGCATGAGACGACGCAACAGTCGGGCCAGTTCAAGCCCGATGAGGAATATATACTGCGCGACGTAATGCCTGAGCAGGAGATTTACAGGCCGCGGGCCTTGAGCGTGAACGAGCTAACACTGACGAGCCTCGGGGCCAACTTCGGGCATGATACCAGCTTCGCTCCACCAGCCTCCGCAAAGTTCTATGACGGCCGCAACCTGTTCGATGCGCTGTCGATTGAGCGCTGGCAACATCAGACCAGTCTCGGACGGGATATCTACTGTGAGGTTGTCTACAAGGGCTTCTTGTGCCCGTATGGATTCCGCGCGTCACTGGTCAAGGTAACGGAACGGGTCTTTGACAAGCGGTCTCCCGACGGCAGCATCAAGGCTTATCTGCGTCAGCGCATGTTCATTCGTTGCGCCGACAAGGAAAAGGTTTTCGGCGCCATCGGTCAGCCAAACGAGGGCCGCCGATTCCCAGCCCGCTTCGTACGCCTGTTGACGGATGTGACCCCGGACATTGTCGATCCGACGGACATTGGACGATCAAGCTGGCCCAGCGATAAACCGTTGGTTGTGGAGCATGCGAATGGTCGGATTGCGTTCCGGGATGCCCCGGGGCTCGTCTTCTGGCCGCGAACGGCGATGGCGAGACGGGCGGATATCCGGTTTGCATTGGAGATCGAGGATGCTTTCACGACCTTGCCGCTCATTTTCGTGGACAATGTAGCGGCTAACGATCCCGGTACGCTCAAAACGCTTGCCCGGTACTACAATAACGAGCTGGGCGACGACGCGCGGGGAGTTGGCATACAAAGCCCTGATCTTGGAGACGCGGAAACCGCGATTGATCTCATCGAACACCGCAGAACCATGCTGATGGACGGCCGCAAGGTCCGTTATGCTGATGAGATGAAGGCCGGTTCGGCGTCTCTCAATACCTATAGCCTCACGCTCCGAATGGAAGGCCGGGAACGTGGCAAGGCCGAGCCTGTCACCTCCGGCGAGGGTGTAATCCATTATTCATTCTCCAACATTGGATACAGCTTCGATCCGGTCCTGCAGGGCGCCGACCAGCCACCCTTCTATCCTGCCCTCGAAACGGCCCGCGTACTGCTGACCCAGAACGCGCAGTTGACCGGCAAGCCCGCAGCACCGGTGCGGGCGACCTATGACGGCGCCTATGTCGGCATCGGATTCACCGACGAGAAAGGAGCGCCGGGCATCCAGGATGAGGTGTTCCTGAACCTGCTGGATGCGGTTTCCCAAGACATAGGCTCGCAAGGCGATCGGTCGGGCGGGCTGTACCGGCCCAACGGTAAGTTGAGGGCAATTTCACGGTCGAAGGGTCCGATCGCTTTGCCTCACGCGGTGACGAAGACGCAGGTGCTGTCCGGAAAGCTACCGGCCCTGTCCCTGATGCTATCCTTGGACAAGATTGAGGCGGCAACTGCAAAGAACAGAATTTCTGCGGCTGAAGCTGGCGGCAAGACACCAAATTCGGAGCAACAGAAGAAGAAGTTACGGAATATTCTCGACGAGTGTTCGTTGTTCGGGATGATTACCTTCGGTGATATAGTTGACACGATCACGAAGCTGAGTAGCGAGAACATCCCGGAAGTTCTGGAAACCGTTCAGTACGGTGTCGCGACGAAAGCCGCATCGACGATCGAGGAGTCTCTCGTCCTGGTCCAGAGGGAGGTGATCGCACCGCTCTCCGACCTGGTGACTGATGCGGACAGGCGTTGGCGTCAACTTGATGCGAAATTGCAGGAACGACAGCAGAACAGGCTGCTTAACGCGGGCAATATTGAGCCGGTGACCTTGAAGGAACTCTTTCCTGAAATAGACAAGTCGCTGGCTGAGTTCGGCAAGGCGTTGCGGGTGGCGAGTGCGGAAACGAACCCCGGCGCATTGCTGGACCAACTGAGCACCTTATACGAGACCGGACAGCGCTTCCTGGATGCCCTGCGGCGGGCGGCATCGAACCCAGTGGAACGCTTCGAGGCAGCTCTCGAGCGGCGGGTTACGGAATTGAAGGAAAAAATCGAGCGCGTGCTGCGCGCGGCACTGGGTCAGCTTGATGATTTCCTGACCCAGGTAAAAGCGCAGATCCCGAAACTGATCGCAGATACGTTGCTGCCAGGAACGGATGCCGATACTACGAAAAGGGAGGTCCTCTTTGCCATTCCGCTGCCGGCCAGCGCAGGCGTGTTTTCTCTGGCAGCCGCCGATCGCAAAAAATTGTCAGAAGCTCTCCAGGTCTCGCGGAAGGAAGCGCATGGCGTCATTGCGGATGCCGTCAGAGCGGCGGTCAATGACGACGACGACGCGGAAGAAGCATTCAAGACGGCAGTTACCAAGCTGCTCGAGGAGAAAGCGGAAGCCATCAAGAGCGTGCTCGACGAGCACGCTGCCAATGAGTTTGAGCGGCTGAAGGATCAGCTTGAAGTGATCAAAGATCACTTTGAACTGGTTGCGGCGGGCGCTCTTGATAAATTAATCAAGAAGGTCGGGAGCGCGATAAAACCCGAGCACGTAAACGAGTTCATCATCCTTTATAATGAGGTCCGAGCCCTCTACACACACTACAAAAATTCGGAAACGCTGTGGAAGCAGGTCGAACTTAATGTTCGCTCAAAGAACTATCGCGCATCACTCACTTCGACCACACAGCTCCTTTCGCATGTACTGGGTCAGGATATTTCTATCGATCCGGCCGCCAAATACGAGGAGGTACTCAGACAAAAGATTGCCGATGTCCTACAGCAGATTGACTTCACAAAAATTGGACTGGTTTCGCTCAAGAAGCACAATAAAGAGTCGTGCGCGTTCCAAAAGGGCGAGACTCCATCCAATCCGGAATTGGAGTTTCAATTTGGTAGCTTGAAGTTTGACAATAGTTCCGTCGGACGGACTCAGTACCTTCAGGATATTGCAAATGCGCATGATGAAATTGTTTCGGTCTTCGAGGAGTTCGACGCAGCCCGGAACGATCTGAAAGACAAACTTACCAATGACGACATTCCGGACGCTGCCAGGAAGTTCCTGAAGGCTCCGATCAAGAACGTCGACAACCTTCTTCAGGCCGCACACGATGCGGTCGGCGGGCTATATTGCGATCTGGTCAACGATGCCAGTCTGCTGGCCGGGTTGAACAAACGCAGTTCAGAGCTTGCGCAACAGCTTGGTATGGAAACGGCCGGCAATCTGACGGGTGACGAGTTCGCCTTGCTACGGTCTGAACTCAAGCGGCTGCTGGCGGCCCGCAAGCTCACTTTGCGTCGCACGGTGCAGCGTGCTGAAAAGTTGCTCAAAGCCATACTAGACGTGATGAACGGCGAGACGGCGCTGATAACCGGCGTCGCCGGATTCATCGGAACGCTCAAGCTGACCGGCTGGGACGAGCAAATAAAAAAGGGCGCAACGGAAGGCATCACCGACCTGGGCAACCTGGTAGCAAGGCTTGCCGGTTCCTTAATCGGTGCTGCCGCGACGATCCAGAATGGGGCGTCCGAAACACTAAAAACGGTCGTGACTTTCGTAAACAGCATCGCCCCTTCTGGAGGCAATGCCGAAATCGTCCGATTGATCCGACTGGACGACACGATTGTCAACAAGGTCAAAGCGTTGAATCACCTCCAAAGCACCTTGGACAATCTTGGCACGAACATCGATGTGGTTCTTCGAGCCCTGCCAGGCCAGCCGGCGGATCTGGAAGCACTAGAGGCAAGTTTCAAAGCGATTTCTGCTTACTTCCAGAAAGAAGAAGCGGGACCGCTCGCGCCCATCCGGGAGTTGCAGAAAACGACACTGCTAGAATTCGAAGAATGCCTGGATGTGACCCGCATTGCCGAGCGGGCTGCAAAGGCCGTCAAAACCGAGTTTGAAACTCGGTTTCGAGAGGTAGCCGACGTACAGGCCGCATTGGTGATCGAGAAGAGTGGAATCCTGAAAGCCTACAAAGAGCTGAAGACCGTTCGTGACAAGGTTTCAGGAAGCTTCGAATCGTTGGTGTTGTTACCGCCCGAGCCGGAAGACGTCAGGCTGGAAAGGCCAGGTGATCCGGGAAAGGTTCCTGGCGTTCCTCTGACCAAACAGAACGACCGGCTCGCCGCCGATGTCATCTGGATCGAGGCATTGATCGACAAGACGGGTTCGGTCGATCCAATCAGCAATTCCGAGAAGCGGAAATACTTGCGAACGTTTGTCGAAGAGTGGGCGAGCGGACAGTCTACACCGACTCTGCTCATCAAGGGTATCGGGGATCAGGTTCGCGCCGTGTTGCGTGGCGACGTTGATCTCGACGAGTTATTCAACATCCGCCAGCAAATCGAAGCCAAACTGCTCAACCTGCTGCCGACGAAGCACCGCTTCGATCTGGATTTCGACTTCCCGTTGCCGGAGGATGTCAAGGATGCCACCGGCGGAATCTTCCGGCCGGGAAGGGACTGCAATCTGTCCGTCGGGGCGTCCACCATTATCGACCTGCTGCCAAACGGCATACCGAAAGGTGAAGACGAATTTAAACCGCGCGTTAGCGCAAAGGCACTGGCAACGCTAGGAAGCTTCGAGATCAAACTGATTGGCGAGTACTTCGACGCTGTAACCCTGAAATTCGGCGGTGCGCGTTTCGTTTCTGACCTCGGTTCAAACAACGATCTGAAGCTCGCCTTCGAAGACTTCGAAATCGGCAAAGAACTTGAATTCATCCAGGACCTCCAGTCGTTCATGGCGCCAAGCGAAGGCTCCGGTGCCTTCATCCAACCTCTGAGGGGCGGTCGTGGCATCGAGGCGGGATATGGCCTCAGCCTCGGCACCATCATGATCGGCAATGTTGCCTTTTCCAATATTTCGCTCAATGCCTCCGCCGAGTTGCCGTTTGATGGCAAGTCCGAAGCCCGGTTCAAGTCGTCCCTATCGCGCCGCCGGGCGCCGTTCACCATCGCCTACATACCCTATGGCGGATCGGGGTACTTTTCCATCACGGCCAATGCGCGCGGCATCGTCGGTTTCGAGATGTCGCTCGAATTCGGTGGTGCAGCGCCCTTCACTTTCGGGCTGCTGAGCGGCCAGGGTCGCATTATGGCCGGGTTCTATATCCGCAAGCTGAAGACTCCGGAATTCAGTGTAACTGAAATTTCGGCAACCTTCTTTGCCGGCGGCTCCGCAAACATTTGGATCTTCAATTTTTGTGCTTCGCTGTATGTCCGCCTGGGCCAGATCGAAGGCAAGATGTTCGGTCTTGCCGTCTTCACGTTTTCCTTCTCCATGGGCCTGGCGGACTTCGACTTCTCCATCGAGTTCATGAAACAGGAGGAGAAGGGCTTCGAAGGCGATGGCAGTGGAGCGTCCCTGCAAGGCGATAACGGCGCCACGCTGTTCGGCAGCTATCTGGGCGACAGGGCAAATGAAATCCGGGTAGCCGGTGATGGCCCTGTCGACATGGACGCCAACACCGCCGTTATAGAAACCAAAGCGCTGTGCCAGAGCTGCAACTGGAAGGAATATTCGGCGTATTTCAACGATTATGACTTTGAAGGTAAATTGCCATGAATGTGCTGCCATCCCACCGGGAAAGTCTGTTCAGGCAGGCGCGGGACGAAAAACAGTTTCCTGTATTTCCCTTTGCCCGCGTCGTCCCCAACGGAATTGTAAAAACTGACGGAAATTTCAGGCTTAAGGCTACCGTGTTGCTGACGCCGAAGCCGTTCTGCGGCGAGAAGGAAGCGATCAACGGCGATTTTTCGCTAAGCCATTGGACCGAAGATGTTTTGAAGGCAATCCTGGACGGCGGCGATGGCCGGGAGGCCTTGACGATCCCGCTGACGGTTCGGCCGGCGCCGATTGGGAAAACTTTTCCGGCCGGCAAGCTCATGCTGGAAAAGGCAACTGTCCGTTGGGCCGGAGAACACGCCAATATCCGGAATGAATTATCGGGTTTTCTGTCAATGTGGCAGCAAACCTTCCTGAGGCGCGGTGTCGAATGGAAGGACCTCAGCGATGCGCTTGCATTTTCGTTTGGGGGCAGTGGTTTTAAGGCGGGCTCCGAACTGGAGTCAAAAGATGTCGAAGGCGTCACTGATCCCCGCAATCCAGACAGGTTGCCACCCGTCGGACTGCAGGGAGAAATCGATATTGACACCACACCAAATCAATCACGTGAAGTAGACGGCATCTACAGTCAGGGCCACGCGGACATGGCGCTCGCGCTCGAATACGGCCGGCTCAACCGGATCGCGGCGGAAATAAAGAACGGTCGTGACGCAAGTTTTCTTGCCGAAGAGATGGTCTGGAAAGGGGATAAAGCGCCTCCTCTTCTTGAGTCTGACACGAAGACGAAGAAGGCGATGAACGACGCTATCAGGGAAGCTCGGGAGAAAAGGCGGCAGGAGCAGTTCAAGGAATTAGATCGTAATCATGCAATTGGCCGGGCAGCTTACGCTGCAGAGTTGAACGAGGCAAAGCTCGGGCTGGTTAGCCACTGCAAGGAACTTGACGACAAGAACGACAGTAGGCCTGCACCTGCGAAACTTATCTTGAACGAGGATACCTGCGACACGTGCCTCAAAGACGGCAGGAATGCCCATGCCTATCTGACGCCG
>JBDNEZ010000158.1:0-4917 GCA_041690095.1 Anderseniella sp. | reverse complement strand
GTATCATGCAGGCAGAACCGTGCTCGTGGCAAGCGTCGGCCATGCGCTTCAACCACGGGACTATCTCATCCTTGTAGGCGTGAAGGTTGCCGAAAACCGGTGACGAATCACGCGAGACAACTGCAGAACCAGCGGTCATGGTCAAGGCGATGCCTCCCTTGGCCTTTTCTTCATGATAGCGGATATAGCGATCCTTGGGCATGCCGTGATCATGAAAATTGGGTTCATGTGATGTGGACATGAAGCGATTGCGCAAGGTCAGGTGCTTCAACTGGTAAGGTTGCAGCAGGGGATCATTGGCGCGATGGACAGTGGTCATGGGTCAGCTTCCCTTCAGGTGTTCAGGAAACGAGACTAACTGGGAATGCGGACGGAATTCCAGTGTTTGTCTTTCAGCCTATTCGGCAGGGGCAGCGACGGCTGAAATCGGGTTGCTGAGCAATGTTTCATTGCCTTCACTCGGGTCCCTCGGAATCAGCAGCGACAGCACGAGTGAAATGCCTGCCATGGCTGCGCCAATCAGAAATACCCATGACGGATGGTTCAGCCAGATGAGACCGAAAAGCACCGGGATTACCACGGCAGCGATATGGTTGATGGTAAATGCCACGCCTGCGGTCGGCGCCATGTCCGCAGGGTCGGCGATTTTCTGAAAGTAGGTTTTCTGTGCAATGGCCATGGCAAAGAATGCGTGATCCACCAGATACAGTGAAGCGGCAATCCATGGATTTTCGACGAACGCATAAGCCAGGAAAACACCGATCAGACCGACATACTCCAGCACCAGCATGTGGCGTTCACCGAGTTTGACAATCAGATTGCCGATTTTCGGCGCAACCCACATGTTGAAGACGGCATTTGCCAGGAACAGGCCGGTGATGGCGGCGACCGAGAACCCAAATTTCTCAACCATCATGAAACCGGCAAACACGATAAAAATCTGGCGGCGCGCACCGGACATGAAGGTCAAGGCATAGTAGAGCCAGTAGCGCTTGCGCATGAGCAGATGTTTGCGCTGCGGTACCGCTTCACGAAACTTTGGAAATCCGAACCAGAGAATAATCGCGAAAATCATGGTTACGCCACCGCCGGCCAGGTAGACTGATGAAAAGTCCAGGTGCAGCAGTTTCCAGGTCAGGAAAATGAGCGCGTAAGCTGCTATTGTTGCGAATGAACCCGCAGCAATGATGCGGCCAAGCTGGCGCGGTGCTTCGTTTTTGGGCAGCCATTGCAGCGACAGTGACTGCTGCACGGTCTCAAAATAGTGGAAACCGGACGACATGATGAAGGTGGTGATGTAAAATCCCATCGCCGTGGGGAAGAACCCGGTGATGGCGGTTCCCAGCCCGCACAGGGCAAGAGAGAGAACTGCGAATGTCTGCTCACGCCAGACGAAGTACATGAAAACAGCAGTAAAAGCCAAAAAACCCGGAATTTCCCGAATCGACTGGAGAATGCCGATTTCCTTGCCGGTAAAGGCGGCTCCCTCAATGGCGAAATTGTTCAACAGGGCCGACCATGTCGAAAACGCAATAGCATTTGCTGCCACCATCAGGATGAGCAGGTTGACCGGTGTTCTCCAGCCAGTGGCGTCGCCAAGATTGATTTCTGTGTGCCGGTTCATGATGCTGGGAAAGTTAAACCAACATCACTGGTTTCGGTATTGTTATTTGCGCATCAGGGGCATGACTGCTGACATGGCCGGCCTATCATGGTCTGCGCAATGCGATCAGGTTGGACAGGCGGTACGCAGCGCAGTCTGGCTGTGTGTGTAATGTTGTCCCGACCGGAAAGGGAAGGGGGTATCAATCCGGCCGGGAGTATTGCAAAAGGCTGGCTCATCCGCACACGAGGTCCGACTTACCTGCCTTTTGTCACTTGCAGGAACGACTAGTTGTCGTTTTCAGCTTCAGGAGCAGCGTCGTCACTCTGTTCGTTTTCTTCAGCATTCTGGCCTCCGCCGTCGCGGCGCATCATACGGTCGCGGGACTTGTGACGGCGGCCCATGTCTTCACGGCTGAGGGCGCCGTCGCCATTGCGGTCGCGCATTTCGACCATATCGGCCATAGGCTTCAAGTATTCTTCCTGGGTAACACCGGCATCTCCGTCCTGGTCAAAGCGCTGGAATTCCCTGACCATGCGCCGGGCACGGGCCTTCAGCCACAGCTGCTTGAATTCGTCGAGGCTCAACTTGCCGTCATTGTTAGCATCAAATTCCTTGTGCCATGCTTCCCGATTGGTGTTGATTTCGTCCTGGGTGATTTTCTTGTCATTGTTGGCGTCATAGCGCTCCAGCATCTGGCGACCGTGACGGCGCATGCCCTGGCCTTTCCGGCCGCGCTTGTGGCCGCGGCCATAACCACCTCCATGGTGTCCGCTGCCGTAACCACCACCCTGGTGGCCGCCGCCGTATCCGCCGCCGTGGCGATGGGCGTAGGCTGTAGTTCCCAGTGCGCTGACTGCAATCAATGCGGCCGCTGCAATAGCTATCTTTGAAGTTGTCTTCATGTCTCGTTTCTCCGATGTTTGTAGTATTTCCAGGTGGATACACGAAGGACGAGGCCAAACGATGAATTCCGGCGCGCGCCAACATTAAACATCGGTCATGTTTGACACTGTCGGGATCATTTTCCGGATATGAAGTGCCAGCACGTTTCAGCCGATTTTGCAGAAAGCTGTATAGAGGTTGAGTTTTGGCACCCTGTCGCGTTTCAGGGCCGCTTGGATGCCGGTTCAGTAGCCAGTGGCCAGGCAGGTCTGCGTGGCGGCAGTGCCAAGGGTGTGTGTCTGCTGCAAGGCTCATTGAACAAGCTTGTCGATGGTATCTCCCGTCGGCAGACGTCGTTCCGACGAGAGATGATGGGTTTTGACTATTGAACGACGTACAGGCAGGCTTTGGCTCTGGCTTTGCATACCCACCGCTGACCGGCTTTGTTACATCTGACGCTTTTGTTTTTGGCGATCTGCCACACCGACCACCGCTGGCCCAGATTGTTTTTCACCTTCAGCGACCAGGATTTGCGCGCCTGCTCCCGGGCAGCCGACTTGGTTGGCCTGTGAACCTTTACCTTGGTGTAGTTGGTGCGGCACTGATAGGCAGATGCGGTGTTTGTCATCAGCGTGGGGGCTGATAATGCCAGCACGGCGGCTGCCAGGGCAATGTTGAGGGATTTCATCGAGGGCATTCCTTTTTGTTGTTACTGTTGCTCCTGAACAGATTTCAGGTTGGCCGTAACGTTAGAAATTGCCCGTGAACACACGCTGATTGAAGTGTTCAGTACACGTTCATATTGGGTTGTCTTGAGCCCGGGAGTAGCTGCAACTCATCTACTGGCGATCCTCGACCCGCTTGCGGATCATGATCCATTCGCGATTGTCGAAGCCAAGCAGGCCGGCAATACGCCAGCCCATGTTCATTTCATCTTCGTCAATCGCGCCATCTGCCAGAATGATCTCGCACAGCATTTCAATGACAGTTTCGCGCTGATCACGATCATAGGCATCCTTGATCGCGCTGGTGAACCGATAGTAGTCAATGGCGTTTTCACTGGCCTGTCGGGCGTCGTTAGTGAGCTTTTCAAGCCCGGCATCGTCCAGATCGAACTTGTCTTTCAGCAGGCGACTGCAAACCCTGGTTTCTGCGTCATCCATGTGACCGTCAATCATCGAGGCGGTGACCAGCAGTTCTGCAACGGCGGTCTTGACGTCAGGTTTTGAGGCGCGTGGCGCACCTGTTCCCAACAGCGATGTGAGTTTTTCAAATAACATGCATGCTGACATAATGGGTCAAAGCATCAGCGGCAAGACCTGATGCGCTACCGCACCAGTTCCCTGATCGCCTCATCAATGCCTTCAATCGTCAACGGAAACATGCGGCCTTCAAACATGGTCCTGATGTAATCGATGGATGGTGTATAGGCCCAGTATTTCGGGTTGGACGGGTTCAGCCAGATACAGTGTGAATAAATGTCCGTTATGCGTTTGAGCCACAGGGCTCCGGCCTCGTCGTTGAAATGTTCCACCGACCCGCCGGAATGGGTGAGTTCAAACGGGCTCATGGAGGCATCGCCCACAAAGATCACCTTGTAGTCGGACCCATAGGTGTGCAGCACATCCCAGGTGTTTTCCACTGCGGTATGCCGGCGGCGGTTTTCCTTCCAGAGTTTCTCGTAAATGCAATTGTGAAAATAGAAATACTCCATGTGCTTGAATTCTGCACGCGCAGCTGAAAACAGCTCCTCGCACATGCGGACATAGGGATCCATTGACCCGCCCACATCAAAGAAGATCAGCACTTTCACTGTATTGCGCTTTTCCGCGACCAGTTTCAGATCCAGATAGCCCTTGTTGGCAGTGGAGCGGATGGTGTCATCAAGATCGAGTTCTTCGGGTGCGCCTTCGCGGGCGAATTTGCGCAGGCGCCGGAGTGCGACTTTGATGTTGCGGGTTCCCAGTTCCACCGCATCATCCAGATCCCTGAACTCACGTTTGTCCCACACCTTGATGGCGCGATTGTTGCGGTTCTTGTCCTGGCCGATGCGGACGCCGGCAGGGTTATAGCCATAGGCCCCGAATGGCGATGTACCGCCCGTGCCGATCCACTTGCTGCCGCCCTGATGGCGGCTGTCTTGTTCCTCAAGGCGCTTTTTCAGTTCCTCCATGATCTTGTCCCAACCACCAAGTGCCTCGATCTGGTTTTTTTCCTCCTCGCTGAGGAATTTCTCGTTGACCTTGCGCAGCCATTCCTCGGGAATGTTGGCGAGCAGTTCTTCCGGTGACAGTCCTTCCATGCCCTTGAACACATGGCCGAAGACCTTGTCGAACTTGTCGAGATTGCGCTCGTCCTTGACCAGGGTGGCGCGCGACAGATAATAGAAATCCTCCACCTGATAACCGGCAATATTGGCCTCCAGCGCC
>JBDNEZ010000157.1:0-12019 GCA_041690095.1 Anderseniella sp. | reverse complement strand
TGAGGACATGGCCGGCTTCACCGAGCCCTGCCTGATTCTTTGTGGCGCGCACGACGAAATGACGCCGAACTGCGCTCTTCAGATGCATGGCGTAATTCCTGGATCGGAAGTCACCGTGTTTCCCAACAGCTCTCACTGCCCGTTTTATGAAGAGCCAGACGCCTACTTTGCCCGAATAGAGAAGTTCCTGAGTGCACACCCCAGTCGATGATTGCGACAAGCCTGGTCGCAAGTACAGTCACCATACGAGTGTGCACTCGCCAGAACTGAAGAAAGGGTCGTCGGGATCAGTGGTTTGGCAATTGACAGCTCCAAGACTTTTTCGTCGACGTCGCTAAACTTGACTGCCCTTCTACAGATTGACGCAGTGGTTGCCAACAAACGCCCACCTCGACATTTTGCAACACGTAACTAGCCGCATTTGTTATGTTATATGGCCCACACAGCAACATTCTCATGGACACAGACCGCGAACCAGCCCGTTTAACTGCTTTCTCAAAGTTTATGTCAGGCTTTTTCGGCTGATCTGGCCGGCTCCGGTCAATCATCCTCAGCCGGTTACACGCAACAACCGGGCCACTGCGGCCGTCCTGCGAACTGACCTGCTCCACCAAAAACATGATGTTGCATGTACCACTGCGAAGTCGCGACAAGTATCGAGGCGGTATAGGGCTATGTCTCTTAACTAAAGTGAAAATGTAGGTTGGCTGGGGCGGCAGGGTTCGAACCTGCGAATGGCGGCATCAAAAGCCGCTGCCTTACCACTTGGCGACGCCCCAACTAAATCCAAAAACAGGCAACATCACCTGATCGCGATTGCGGCAACATACTGATTTCACCGCGGACCTGCAACGGCGGATTTTGCGCCCTTTTGTCATGGCTTGAAGTCGGTGTTTTCCGGCATTATAACGACAGTATGCCAGAAAAGTCGGAGTGTGGCGCAGCCTGGTAGCGCACCTGCTTCGGGAGCAGGGGGTCGTGAGTTCGAATCTCGCCACTCCGACCAACTGGAACAATGGCCGGATTGTTTTTCAATTCCGCAGCACTGCCAGGCGCCTCAAGCCCTGGTCATATAGGCTGAGGTGACCACCTGGCCTCCGAGTCCGCGCTGCTGCGGATGCGGTCTTTCGTGCAGGGTTTCAAGCAGCACCGCGTCGTCTGCCTCATCCGTCAATTCGTGGGTCCACACCCGAAATTCTGCAAGTTCGTACGCGCCGAACGAGGTCATCATGGCAACGTCGGCTGCGTCCTGACCTCTGACCATCAGGATTCTGCCAATCCTCGGCACATTGTAGCGCGCATCAAACGTGTGCCATCTGCCATCGAGAAACACCTCAAACCAGGCACAAAAGTCATCAAACCCTGCGTCCGGGACGCCGATATCGCCGAGATAGCCACTGGCGTAGCGCGCGGGTATGTTCATGGCCCGGCACAGAGAGATGGCCAGATGGGCGAAATCCCGGCATACGCCGGTCTTCTCCGACAGCACATCACCGGCGGTTTTATCGGGCCGGCCAAACTTGTAGTCGAAGGTGACATGGGCATGAACAAAATCACAAATCGCCTGAACCCGAGGCCAGCCCGCCTGGGTTTGGCCGAACTGTTTCCAGGCAAACTCACCCAGCAGGTCGGAATCGCAGTAGCGGCTGGCCAGCAGATAGGTGAGTGTCTCGTGTGGCAGCTTCTCCAGTGGCAACTGCCGAGCGTCAGGCACCACCTCATCGGGCAGTCCGTCCACTTCGGCAATGCAGTCGGACCAGAACGTGGAAACGCCCGCGGGCGCGGTTGCACGGGTGATGCGGTTGCCGTACAGGTCGACATACTCGATGATATTGTCCGTCTGTGCACTTCTGACACAATCAGATCCGATAATCCTGCCGGCAAACTCGCTGTGCACGGACAGAGCCAGCAACATTGGTACAGGTGCGGGGCACGAGACGGTTATCTCGAAGCCAATGCGGATCAGCATTGTGATTGTCCTTGTTCGAAAGTGGAGGAACGATCATGGTGACGGGTCACCAATTTAACCGACGTGAAACGACAACATCCAGTGCTGACAAAGGTTCCAATGCCAACAGCCATTCGAATTGTTCACACTACACGATATCGCTACAGTCAGCCGGTATTGTTTGGGCCCCACAGGCTTTTATTGCGGCCCCGGGATGGTCACGATCTTCGGCTGGTGTCCTCAGCCATCTCGATCTCACCTGCCGCCCGCTTGCGATGGCATTTTGACCCGTTTGGCAATTCGGTAGCGACCTGTGGATTTTCGCAAAGCTCCAGGCTGCTCGAGATCCGCAGCGAACTGCTCGTCAGGCGGTTTTCGCACGAAGATTTCCTCGCCTCGCCCGATCGTCCAGGCAGTGCCTATCCGTTCGAATATGACAGCGACGTCCACACCGATCTGGCACCGTTCATTGCACTGGAAAACCCGCATGAGACCGCCGGACTGGCGAACTGGCTGAACCGGGTTATCGGCAGCAGGCCTGATGAAGTTCTGGCCTTTCTGCGGCACCTGTCCGACACCATCAACACCAACATCAATTATCTGCGCCGGGAACGACGCGGAACCCAAAGCGCCCTGACAACCATAGAGCTGGGTTCGGGAAGCTGTCGAGATTTTGCGTTTCTGTTCATGGAGGCGGCGCGGCACTGCGGCTTTGCCGCCAGGTTTGTCAGCGGTTACCTGAACGACTTATCTGATGACGGCCTCGACCATGAAGGCGGCGGCGCAACCCATGCCTGGGCCGAGATTTACCTGCCGGATGAAGGCTGGGTGGAGTTTGACCCGACCAATCGCATAGTCGCCAGTTCCGCCCTGATCCGCGTTGCCGTCACCAGAACGCCGCAACAGGCGATCCCCGTCAGCGGGACATATGAAGACCAACCCGGCACTACTTTCCGCGGCATGGATGTTGACGTTCAGGTGCGCAGCGAACCTTACAATTCACAGGACTGGGAATGAACCAACTGGCTCTGGATACAGACCGCAAATCGAACACCAGCCCGCTGCTCGGGTGATACAAGGCAGGGGTCCTAAATACACTCCAGAAACAGCGCTTTTGTGTTTTCCGGGGTCATCTTCACCGGATTGCCGCCGACGCTGGGGTCTTCCAGTGCCATGGCGGTCAACTCGTCAATGCGATCCGTACCGACACCCATGTCGCCCAGCCGTTTGGGAATGCCAAGCTCGCCATTGAGTGACTCAACAAAGGCCAGAAACCCGTCAAAGCCGCCCTTGATGCCCATATAGGCAGCGGCAGCCTCAATCCGGGTTTCGATTTCCGCCCGGTTGAAGCGCAGCACGGCGGGAATGCACACCGCATTGGTGGTGCCGTGATGGGTGTTGTAGACCGCGCCGATTGGGTGCGACAGCGCATGCACCGCGCCGAGGCCTTTCTGGAACGCGGTTGCGCCCATGCAGGCGGCTGCCATCATCTGGGCGCGCGCTTCGAGATCCGAGCCGTCGGCATAGGCGCGCGGCAGGTAGTCCTTGACCAGCCGCATGCCTTCCAGCGCGATGCCCTGGCTCATCGGATGAAAGTTCGGACTGGAATAAGCTTCGAGGCAGTGAGCGAAGGCGTCCATGCCGGTGCCTGCGGTAATCGTTGCCGGCATGCCGACCGTCAGTTCAGGATCGCAGATAACCACTGCCGGCAGCACCTTTGGGTGGAAGATGATCTTCTTTACATGGGTTGCGGAATTGGTGATGACGCTGGCACGGCCCACTTCCGATCCGGTGCCTGCGGTTGTCGGCACGGCAATGATGGGCACAATCGCGTCTGCATCCGCGCGCGTCCACCAGTCGCCGACATCTTCAAAGTCCCATAAAGGCCTGGTCTGGCCTGCCATGAAGGCGACCATCTTGCCCAGATCAAGACCGGAGCCGCCGCCAAAAGCGACCACCCCGTCATGATCGCCATCGCGGAACACTTTAAGACCCGCATCGAGATTGATCTCGTTGGGGTTGGGGTCAACGTCGGCAAACATGGCGCGGCCAAGACCGGCCGCATCCATCAGATCAAGGGTTTGTGCGGTGATCGGCAATTCCCGCAAGCCCCGGTCGGTTACCAGCAGAGGTTTGCTGATACCGGCTTGCGTACAAGCTTCACCGATTTCAGCAATCCGGCCTTTTCCAAAACGAATTGCGGTCGGATACGACCAGTTAGCAGTCAGATTCATGTAAATGCCTTTTTGAGATGATACGATTTGGGTCTGGTGAGATTGTGATAGCCGATGACAGACAGAGCACCGCCACGGCCGGTATCCTTGCAGCCGGTCCAGCACAAGGCCGGATCAAGATAGTCACACCGGTTCATGAACACGGTGCCGGTCTCGATGTCGCGGCCAATGCGCGCGGCACGCTCGGCATCCGCCGTCCACAGCGATGCGGTCAAGCCGAAGTCGCTGTCGTTCATCAGCCGAATCGCTTCTGCATCATCGGCGACCTTCATGATGCCGATGACAGGGCCAAAGCTCTCCTCGCGCATGACGCGCATGTCATGGGTCACATTGGTTAGGATCTGCGGTGCAAGGTAGGTCCCGCCATCGTCTGCAAAACCAGATGCATCAATGTGCGCCGTGGCGCCGTGGCTGATGGCCTCGGCAGTCTGGCTGCGCACCAGGTCGGCAAACCGGATATTTGCCATGGGGCCCAGCGTGGTTGCCTGATCGAGTGGATTGCCCAGTTTGTAGCCGGAGACGATCGCCACGGCTTTTTCCACGAAGGCTTCAAACAGTTTTTCGGTGACATAAATGCGTTCAATACCGCAGCAGCACTGGCCCGAATTGAACATGGCCCCGTCAATAAGTGTATCAACGGCTGCATCAAGGTTGGCGTCTTCCATCACATAGCCCGGGTCCTTGCCGCCAAGCTCCAGGCCAAGTGCCGTAAAGGTTCCCGCAGCAGCATGTTCCATGGCCCTGCCGCCACCGACTGAACCGGTGAAATTCACGAACCCGAACGATCTGGCGGCAATCAGCGCCGATGTGGTCTCGTGATCAAGGAAAATGTTCTGGAACACGTCTTCCGGCACGCCGGCTTGCACGAAAGCCTGCACCAGGCGTTCACCGGCCAACAGGGTCTGCGTGGCATGCTTCAGGATAACGGCGTTGCCGGCAATCAGCGCCGGTGCCACCGTGTTGATGGCAGTCAGGTACGGATAATTCCATGGTGCGATCACCAGCACCAGCCCGTGCGGTTGATGCTCGATGCGGCGTTCGAACCTGTCGCTGTCTTCAATGACAATGGGTTTGAGGGCGTCAGCGGCGATGTCGGCCATATGCGAGGCGCGTTCATCAACGCCGCCGAACTCGCCGCCATAGCGCACCGGACGGCCCATCATGCGGGCAATTTCCGGCACCACCTCGTCATTCATTTCGCCCAACCGGGCAAGTCCCTTGCGAACCAGCGCAATACGCTGGTCGAGCGGTCGCGCGGCCCATGATTTCTGTGCCTGGCGGGCCCGGTCAATCATGGCCTGGGCTTGTGCCATGGTTACAATGGGGCGTTCGGCAAACACCGAGCCGTCAATCGGCGAAATACATTTCAAGGTACTCATTCTGGTATCAGGACCTTTCAAACCCACGGGCAATCTCCCAGTCGGTCACCCGCCGGTCATACTCAAACTGCTCCCATTCGGCCGCATGGACATAGTGTTCGACAACGTCGTCGCCCATGGCGGCGCGCAGCATTTTCGACTTCTTCAGCGCAACCGCTGCATCGCGCAATGTCGACGGTATTTCGCGGGCCTTTTTGGCAGCATAGGCATCACCCCTGAATTCCGGCTCCAGCGTCATGTTGTTTTCGATACCGGAAATACCGGCGGCGATCTGGGCTGCGAATGCCAGGTACGGGTTGAGATCAGAGCCGCCGACCCGGCACTCGACACGAACCGCCTTGCCACTGCCGCAGATGCGGTAGCCTGCGGTGCGATTGTCCAGTGACCAGATGGCCTTTGTCGGCGCAAATGTGCCGGCCTGAAAGCGTTTGTAGGAATTGATATTCGGTGCCAGGAAGAAGGTGAACTCCGATGCATGGGCCAGCAGGCCGGCCACATACTGGCGCATCATCTGTGACATGCCGTATTCGCCTTCAGGGTCATGGAACCGGGCCTCATGACCATCCTTCGACCACAGCGACTGGTGCACATGTGACGATGAACCGGCGGCCTCATAGTTCCATTTGGCCATGAAGGTGACGGCACGTCCCTGCGCCCAGGCGATTTCCTTGACCGCATTCTTGGTGATGACGTGATTGTCGGCCGCGCTCAGGGCATCGGCGTATTTCACGTTGATTTCTTCCTGGCCGGCCCAGGCCTCGCCCTTGGAACACTCGACCGGGATACCGGCGCCATACAGTCCGTTGCGCACGGCGCGCATGACATCTTCTTCCTTGGTGGTCTGGAAGAGATGATAATCCTCATTGTAGGGGCTGATCAGGTTCAGGTCGCGATAGCCTAGCGCGTGGGCTTCTTCAAAACTGTCCTCGAACAGGTAGAACTCAAGCTCGGACGCCATCATCGCCGACAGGCCCATGGCGTCGAGACGGGCGATCTGCTTTTTCAGGATGGCGCGCGGTGATACCGGAATATCCTCGTGGCCGTGATGATCCATGACATCACACAGCACCAGTGCCGTGCCTTCCTGCCACGGCAGGCGGCGCAAGGTGGCAAGGTCCGGCTTCATCATGTAGTCGCCATAGCCCTTTTCCCAGCTGGCAGACTTGAAACCCGGTACCGGCTCCATCTCCATGTCGACGGCCATCAGATAATTGCAGCTATGGGTTTCGTTTACGGCGGAGTCGAGAAAGTGCTGCGCGTGAAATCGCTTGCCCATCAGCCGGCTCTGCATGTCGACCTGCGCCATGACGACAGTGTCGATCTCGCCTGCCTCAACCGCTTTGGTCAGCTCGGCAATTGTCAGTAATCCTGGCATTCAATTCTCCCGGCAGCCTCAAAATTCTCACACACCGGCCCCATTACATCCAGGGCCGGTGTGCAGGCAAGATGAAAAAATCAACTGTAACGGTACGGCCGTCCAGCCTTGGTCATATCGGCATTGTACTTCTTGAAAATGTCGACGACCTTCTTCTTGGTTTCGGACTCAGCTGCAATCTCGTCCCAGAACTTGACGGCTGCATCTTCAACCGTCTGCCATTCGGCATCGGGTATCGAGGTCAGCTTCATCTTGGTGCCATCGACACGCAAGGATGCCTCACCGCCCCAATACCACCACTGCCGGTAATAGTGGCTTTGGTCCATGGTCAGCTTGAGCAGTTCCTTGAGATGCTCGGGCAGCTCGTTGTAGCGATCCATATTGGCAAAGAATGAGCCTGCCCAGGCGCCCGAGATATTGTTGGTCAGGAAGTAGTTGGTCACGTCTGCCCAGCCAACCGTATAATCCTCGGTGATGCCGGACCAGGCAATGCCGTCCAGTTCGCCGGTCTGTACGGCAACCTCGATGTCTTCCCAGGGAAGCGTTACCGGTATCACACCGAACTGCGCCAGGAAGCGGCCCGCGGTCGGGAAGGTAAACACCTTCTTGCCCTTCAGATCAGCCAGTGAGTTGATCGGATCCTTGGTGGCAAAATGGCATGGGTCCCAGGCACCCGCAGACAGATGCTTCACCCCGACCTTGGAATATTCCTCATCCCAGATCTCGTTGAGGCCATACTGGTTGAACAGCACCGGCACATCCAGTGAATAACGGCTGGCAAACGGGAAATAACCACCGAACACCGTTACTTCGGTTGGTGATGCCATGGAATCATCGTCAGACTGCACGGCATCAATGGTGCCCTTCTGCATGGCCCGGAACAGTTCACCGGTCGGTACCAGCTGGTCTGCGAAGTACAGCTCGATTTCCATCTCGTCGCGCGCGACCTTGTTGAAGCTGTCGATGGCCGGCTTGATCACATGTTCGGCCAGAGCAGGCCCGGCATAGGTCTGCATGCGCCATTTGATTTTCGACTGGGCATGAACTGCCGGCGCGGCCAGTGTTGCGGCACCGGCAATGCCGGCTCCCTGAATAAATTTGCGTCTTGTCGTCATGTCACAAACTCCACTTTTGGTTTCAGTTACACTTCTACTCTTCACTCAAGTTTTCGCTGGTTTACTGCACCTCACGAACATACTCCCCGGCTCCGTTGGATTTCTAAATCACTTTCCATAAACATAATTCGGCAGCCACAGCGCGATCTGCGGAAATACCATGACCAGCATCAGTGCCAGTATCATCACACCGACAAACGGGATGATGGATTTGTAAATATCCGTCAGTCCGATTTCAGGCGGCGCCATGGCGCGCATCAAAAACAGATTGTAGCCGAAAGGCGGCGTCATGTAGGCGATCTGGGTGGTGATTGTGTACAGCACGCCATACCAGACCAGATCGAAACCCAGTTCACCGACCAGCGGCACATAGAGCGGCGCGACAATCACCAGCATGGCAGTGTCGTCCAGAAACGTCCCCATCAGGATGAACGACAGCTGCATCAGAACCAGGATCATCCAGGGTTCGAGCCCGAGTTGATCGGTGAACAGGGCGTCGATGGCCTTGACCGCACCGAGGCCGTCAAACACTGCACCGAAGCCGAGGGCGGCCAGGATGATCCACATGAACATGCAGGAAATACCGAGCGTCTGGCGCACCGAGACCTCGAAAACCTCTCTGGTCATGCGGCGTTTGAGCACCGCAGCCAGAAACGCCGTCATGGCGCCAATGGCGGAGCTTTCAACCAGGCTGGTCCAGCCATTGACGAATGGCACCATCATGGCTGCAAAAATGCCAAGCGGCAGCAGGCCGGAGCGCAGCAGCGCCAGCTTCTCGCGCATCGGCATGTTGCGTTCTTCGGGCGGCAGGGCAGGCCCGAGTTCGGGCTGCAACCGGCAGCGCACCACAATGTAGACGATGAACAGGGCTGCCATCATCAGGCCCGGAAAGACACCTGCCAGCCACAACTGGCCGACCGGCTGGCGCGCGATCATGGCGTACAGCACCAGCACCACAGACGGCGGCACCAGGATACCCAGCGAAGAGCCTGCCTGAATCACGCCGGTGACCATGCGCTTGTCATAACCGCGGCGCAACAACTCCGGCAGGGCAATTGTCGCACCGATTGCCATACCGGCGACCGACAGTCCGTTCATGGCGGAAATCAGGACCATCAATCCGATAGTGCCGATCGCCAGACCGCCTCGAAGCCCGCCCATCCAGACATGAAACATCCGGTACAAATCGTCGGCTATCCTGGATTCCGACAGCACGTAGCCCATGAAGATGAACATCGGCAAGGTGAGCAGCGGATACCATTTCATCAGCTTCATGGCAGCGGAAAAACCCAGGTCGGAACCGCCGGTTCCCCACAGGAACAGGGCCGCCATGACGGCGACGAAGCCGATGGCGCCGAACACCCGTTGTCCGGTCATGAGCATCAGCATCATGGTGGAGAACATCAAAATTGCGATCAGGTCCTGGGACATTTACAGTTCCACCTCGCGAATGCGCGCAATGTCCTTGAAGAACTCCGAAATCGCCTGCAGCAGCATCAGCAGTATGCCGAGGCACATCACCGACTTGATGGGCCACATGTAAGGCCGCCAGATGGTCCGGCTGCGTTCCCAGTACTCTATGGAGTACGCGGTGCTTTCAATCGCTCCGTAGAGCAGCACGCCCAGATAGGTCATCAGGCACAACACGGTGATGGCGTCGAACCAGGCTTTCTTCTTCACCGACCAATCGCCATAGAACAGGTCCATGCGCACATTGGAGCCCATCTGGATTGAATAGGGCCCGCCCAGAATATAGTAGATGACCATCGCAAACTGGGCCATTTCCAGCGTCCACAGGGACGGAAGACCGGTGGCTTTCGAGAACGACGACCACAGCAGAATGGCGATCATGACGAAGATAAAATACATGATGACACGGCCAAGCCGCCGGTTGACCTCGTCGACAATGCGGACATATGCCTTGACGATCTGCGGCATCAGTTATCTCCGCCCGCACCGGCAATGCCAAGGTCGCGCAAGCCTGAACTGATTAGTCGGGACAACATATCCGCCACGGCATCCTGCGCCTCAGGCGTTGCAATCAGGTCATTCCTGATCTCGATCATGACATTGTGCAATCCGGTCCGCACGCCGTTTTCGCGCAATGTGTGGGTCACACCATCCTGCGGGCCATAAGGTTCATTGCGGCGCACCTTGAGCGTGGTGTGGTGCGGCGCATTGGCCAGCATGGCGTCAGCCAGACGGGCATCTCTGTCATGCAGGATGCCCAGTTCCACGTCACGCGGCTTGCCATTGTAGACAGGCGTGTAACTGTGAATGGTGACGATGACGGCAGGCCTCTTTGCAGCGGTTATGACGGCTGCGAGGCAGGTGCGGAACGGCTCATAAACCAGGGCAATACGGGCACCGCGTTCTGCGTGGCTCAGGTCCCGGTTACCGGGAACATCAAAAATTTCACTTTTGACGGGAACCGCGCTTGCGGAACTTGGCGGCCGGTTGCAGTCATAGACCAGCCGGGACACCTGGCTTGCTACCAGAACGGCATCAAGCCTCTCGCTGATTGCTTGAGCAACCTGCATTGCGCCGGGGTCCCAGGCGATATGGCTTTTGCGACTCTCGGCACCCAGACCCAACGAATCCAGTTCAGGCGGAAAAAAGCATGAGGCATGTTCGCACACGACAATCACCGGCGAGGCGCCAGCAGGATTGACCACCAGCGGCGCAGGCACCGTGAATGCGCCTTCCAGAGCCTGCATTGCCGCTTTAGTCAAAACACCCACCTCCCAAACTGAAAAAATTTTTACACACCACGCAGCTTTGTCAATAGAATTTCTGAAAATATTTCTTCTAAAGACGATCGCTTGTGTTTAGATTTTCAGAAACCGGAGGTCTGAATTTGGTCGACAAACCAGCAAGCGTTACTGATCTGCTGACCGAAAGGTTTGACAGCCTGACCCGCGCGGAACGGCAACTGGCCGCTTCGCTGCAGGAAAACTATCCGGTTTCCGGGCTGGGCAGCATCACCAATGTCGCGAACAAGGCAGGTGTTTCGGCGCCGACAGTTGCCCGGCTGGTGCAAAAACTGGGCTTTGGCGGCTTTGCCGAGTTTCAGGCCAGTCTTCACGAAGAACTCGAAGCGCGCATCTCCAACCCGATCACCAAGCACGACAGCTGGGCCGGCAAGGCACCAACCGAACACATCCTCAACCGGTTCACCGACGCCGTGCTGGACAATATCCGCCAGTCACTTGGCCAGATCGATCACGAAGCGTTTGACCAGACCTGCGATCTTCTGGCCGATACTCAGCGCCATCTGTTCATTGCAGGCGGACGCATCACCCGCATGATGGCGGACTATTTCTTCCTGCACATGCAGGTCATTCGCCCCGATGTCACCAATATACAGTCCATCTCGAACGCCTGGCCGCATTATCTTTTGAACATGCAGCAGGGTGATGTGCTGGCGGTGTTTGATATTCGCCGCTATGAAAATTCGACGCTTCGTCTTGCGGAGATGGCAAAGGAACGCGGTGCCCACATTATCCTGTTTACCGACCAGTGGCGTTCGCCCGTCGACAAGATAGCCGACCACAGCTTCGGGGTTCACGTCGCGGTTCCGTCGGCCTGGGATTCGTCGGCAACCACCCTACTGCTGATCGAAACCATGATCGCCTCCATCGAGACACGGACCTGGAGCGACACCAAACAACGCATGCAAACGCTGGAGGAAATGTTCGACAGGACAAGGTTTTTCCGCAAATTCAAGTAGACTGCACGATTGCCGATCCATCATGCGGAAGCCATTTGACATTCAGGCAGGAAACCGGCAAATATTGTCGTACTTTCGTACCACCCTGCGGGAGAGACCGGGTTGAAATGCCCGGCGCCGAAGGAGCAACCGCCCCGGAAACTCTCAGGCAAAAGGACCGCAGGGACGGCACATCTCTGGAGAGCAGTGGCGCAAATGCCACTCACCGAAGGGCGTAAGCTGACCCCCTCAACAGGAT
>JBDNEZ010000156.1:0-3941 GCA_041690095.1 Anderseniella sp. | reverse complement strand
CTATTGAGCGCAACACGCTTTTGCCTTGAAAGGCGCACACTGATTCGGCGATAGCACAGGAGGATTTCACCATGCCTCGACTGTTCACTGGCGTAGAAATACCAGCAGATATTGCCCAGGATCTGGCAATCATGAAAGGCGGCATAGAAGGTGCCCGCTGGATTGATCCGGACAATTATCACCTTACATTGCGGTTTGTCGGCGATATTCCCGATCGTATGGCAGATGAACTGACGGGCGAACTGCACCGCGTCGTCGCGATGCCGACCTTCAATCTCATGCTGGCAGGCATGGCGGTGTTTGGAACAAAAAAGCCGCATTCGCTGTATGTGAAAGTGGAGGAAAGCCCCGACCTGCGCCGTTTGCAGGCCATGCATGAGCGGGTTTGCCAATCACTGGGATTGCCGCCGGAACAACGCAAGTTCATCCCGCACGTGACAATCGCGCGGTTGCGTGGCGCCATGCCTAGACAGGTTCAGGTGTATGTGAGCGCGCACAACCTGTATCGTTCGCGGGTTTTCGATGTAAGCCGGTTTGTGCTGTTTTCGGCACGGTCATCGCGCGGCGGTGGTCCATACGGGCGCGAAGTGGTCTACCCTCTGGAGCAATGTGGTCACGACAATTCGGCGGCGACAGTTCAGCAACGCGCCGCAACGTGACGGGCAAGACCACGGGCGGCCTGTTCTATCAGGTCAAGCGCGTGGTCAAAGCCGTCTTCGCCACCATAATAGGGATCGGGTACTTCACGGACGGGAAGCTCCCCGGCAAACTCCAGAAACAGATGCACGCGGGCTTTTGAGCCGTCGGGCTGCAATTCGCGCAGACGTGCATAATTGTCCCGGTCCATGGCGGCGATAATGTCGAACTCACTGAAGTCTGCGGTTTCTATCTGCCGGGCGCGCTGGCTGGAGATGTCGATATCACGCATCAGTGCTGTCTTGACGGCACGAGGATCAGGCGGGCTGCCTACGTGCCATCCGCTGGTGCCGGCGCTGTCGGTTTCAATGTGTGTCAGACCGGCTTCATCCAGGGCCATGCGCACAGCGCCTTGCGCCATGGGCGAGCGGCAGATGTTTCCGAGGCAGACGAGAAGGATGCTTTTCATGTGACTTTTCGATACCCTTTCCGAGTAACAACAAAGAGGATCATCAGCAATGGCGGAAAAACTTCAAGGCCCGGACCGGGACAAGGCATTGGCGGATCTCACCGGCTGGGCCGAGGTGAATGGTCGCGATGCCATTTCTAAAACCTTCGTGTTCAGGAATTTCAGCGAGGCATTTGGCTGGATGAGCCGTATTGCCATGCAGGCGGAAAAGCTCGACCACCACCCTGAATGGAGCAATGTCTACAAAACCGTCGATGTGACCCTTGCGACCCACGATGTCGAAGGATTAACCAGTCTGGACATCAAGCTGGCGCGTTTTATGGACAAGTGTGCAACCGTTCAGGGTCGGTGATGCCCTGTGGGTATCGGCTTGCAGACTCTAAAAAAAACTTAATACTGACCGGACTTGTCAGGCTTGATGTTTGACCCCATATTCCGGTCTGTATCAATCCAATCTCCGAGGGAGTTGAAAATGGCAGACCTAAAATACCAATCCCGAGCCCCTGCAGGTACGCGGGCGCAAGCGGTTGACGAGGGCCTGCGGTCCTACATGCTTGGCGTCTACAATTATATGGCGCTCGGTGTTGCGGCCACGGCCATCATAACCTTGTTCGTGGCGTCTTCTCCTGCACTGTTGCAAATGGCTCAATCACTCAGATGGGTGTTCTTCATCGGCATTCTGGGCATGGGCTTCATGGCTCCGCGTCTGATGTTCTCTAACAGCGCAGTTGTTGCCCACGCTGCCTTCTGGGGCTATTGCGCCCTTTGGGGTGTCGGCATCGCGCCGATGGTTGGCCACTATATGGGTGTCAATCCCGGTATGGTTGTCCAGGCATTCGGCATTGCAGCCGCGACTTTCGGGGCCACCAGCCTGTTCGGTTATATCACCAAGCGCAGTCTGTCCGGTCTTGGAACCTTCTTCATGATTGCCACCATCGGCATCATTATCGCCATGGTGGTGAATGCACTGTTCATCGGCTCGATTGGCTTCAGTCTGGTTGTGTCGATCATCACAGTGTTGCTGTTTGCCGGTATCACGGCGTATGAAACCCAGATGATCAAGGAAATGTACGTAGAAGGCGATGGCACGGCTACAGCCCGCGGCAAGTCGATCTTCGGTGCGTTCATGCTGTACGGCAGCTTCATCACCATGTTCATCCACATCCTGAACATTCTCGGGATCATGAACTCGGACTGACGCTGACAGTCCAGTCAGACACATATTTCGAGCCCCCGTCGTGCAGATGCATGGCGGGGGTTTGCTTTATTGAGCGCAACACGCTTTAAGCGCTGACCAGTTTAGGCTTTTTCAGCAGAACTTTCAGAACCTGTCCCAGATCGTGGCCACGACGCAGGATCAGTCCGCCAGGTGCAGTGACTGAATACGCGCCCTGTCTGCGAGCCAGCTTGGGGTTTTTTTCGATGCGATACAGCGGTTGTTCGGAACTGCGCCGAAACACCGCGAACACAGCGCGCTCCCTGTTGAAATCCATCGCGTAATCGCGCCATTCTCCGGCTGCTACCTTGCTTCCATAAAGATTGAGAATTGTTGCAAGCTCCGTCCTGTTGAATGCGATGCGGGTGGCTTTTTTTGCATGCTGGGGTTGCTTTTCCTGCGTAGCATCATTTGCCTGCGGTCTCGCAAAAGCTGCCCCAAGCGCAACAATCTCCGGCTCCTCGCTCATTCGACCTCCGCTTAACTGTTTGTATTAAGGTTGTAATATCTTTGGCGCGAATGCGAAGACAGTCAAGACCGATTGACAGCATTGAGCGTTCAAACCACCGCGACCGTCACGCAATGATTACGGAACTGCCCCATTTGAGACACAAATAGACCCAAGAATCGTCAGGAACACGGAACAATATTCAGTTGTTGCCTCAGGGTCCGGCTCCATATCGTTTCGGATATCTCAGCCCCCCAGCCCCCCGTAGCGAATTAGGGCCGGACCCGATTTTTTTACCAGTGCGCTTGGCAAGCTACATGCTGATTGGGCGGTCGAGGGCTCTGCAGACTAGGTTAGTGAGCAACCGACGGCTGCCGCTAAATCAGTATCATTGAGCGAAACCGGCTTTAAGTTTCATGCCGGGCTTGATCTGACGCTGCAATTTTCCAATATTCTGCTACATCGTTACGATCTATCTGCAAATCCGGACACATAGCTGGCCGGGATTGCAGTGCATTGGTCTGTTCAACCGGGAGGCAATTGTTCACCATGTCCAGCAGCACAGCAGAGTCTGGCGCCAAGCCAAAAGAATTCCAGGCCGAAGTGGCCAAGCTTCTGCACCTGATGGTGCATTCGGTCTACTCCGAGCGGGAGGTTTTCCTGCGCGAACTGATTTCCAATGCGTCAGATGCCTGTGACAAGCTTCGCTACGAAGCCATCAAGAACGATAAACTGATGCAGGCAGGCGGTGACCTGCGCATCACCATCACCATGGACAAGAAATCCAAGACACTGACCATTACCGATACGGGCATCGGCATGGATGCAAAGGAACTTGCCGACAATCTGGGCACCATTGCCAGGTCCGGCACACAAGCCTTCATGGAACAGGTGGAAACCGGCAAGCAGAAGGGCGACAAGGACGTTAATCTGATCGGCCAGTTCGGTGTCGGATTCTATTCGTCTTTCATGATTGCCGAACATGTTGATGTGGTGTCACACAAGGCGGGCACGAAAAAAGCCAATATCTGGAGCTCCGACGGCACCGGCACCTATACGGTTGCCCCCTACGACGGTGATGATGCGCCAGAGCGCGGCACCTCCATCCGCCTCAATTTGCGCAAGGATGCCATGGAGTTACTGGAAGAAGCGCGGTTGCGGTACATTGTGCG
>JBDNEZ010000155.1:0-5052 GCA_041690095.1 Anderseniella sp. | reverse complement strand
TGATCAGCGCGCGCTACACCGCGCCTTATCTGGCACACGCCACCATGGAGCCGATGAACGCCACCGCGCAGTGGACCGATGGCAGGCTTGCCGTGTGGAGCGGCAACCAGTCGCCCACGTCGATCGTGACGCAGGCGGCCTCGGTGTTCAATCTCTCGACCAGCGATGTCTCGGTTCATTCGACCTATCTTGGCGGTGGTTTCGGCAGGCGATTTGAAAGCGACTTTTCCATTCTGGCGGCGCGTATTGCCCGCGAAACCGATGGCAAACCGGTGCAGGTCACCTGGACGCGTGAAGAAGACATGCGCCATGACATGTATCGGCCCGGCGCGATTTGCGAAGCCTCTGCTGTGGTGGATGAAGAGGGCATTCCGTCGATCGGGTTCAGGGCGGCAGGCCAGTCCCCGATTGCGTCGGTTTTCGGCCGCCTTGCAGGCGCCATCACGCCGCCCGGCAATGACAAGACCATTGTTGACGGTCTGTGGGACCAGCCCTATGCGCTGGCCAATTACCGCGTCACCGGCATTGCCGTGGACATGGATATTCCGGTTGGTTTCTGGCGATCGGTGGGGCATTCACACAATCCGTTCTTCCATGAAAGTTTCATCGACGAAATCGCCCATTCATCAGACCAGGACCCGCTGGAAATGCGTCTGAAACTCATGGCGCCCTATCCAGCCGCTGTCGGTGCTGTTCAAGCGGTCAGGGACATGTCGGGATGGGGAACGCCGCTTGCCGCGGACGGGGTGAAATCACGCGGGCGCGGTGTGGCATTCTGCCTGTCGTTCGGGACATGGGTCGCGCAGGTGATCCAGGTCGCCGATACCGCCGACGGCATTCGCATTGAAAAGGTCTGGTGTGCGGCTGATTTCGGTACCGCACTCGACCCGGCAAATCTCGAAGCCCAGATGATGTCGGGGATCATTTTCGGCCTGTCTGCTGCCATGGGCCAGGAGATCACTTTTGCAGATGGTGCTGCCGAACAGGGTAATTTCGACACCTATGATGCCATGCGCATGAACCAGGCGCCGCAAATCGAGGTGCGTGTTCTTGCAACGTCGGGCAAGATGGGCGGTGCCGGTGAACCCGGAACCCCGCCGTCGCTGCCGGCACTTGCCAATGCGATATTTGCTGCAACCGGCAAGCGTATCCGGCAGTTGCCATTGTCAAAGGAAGTCTCGTTCGCTTAAAGCTGTTCCTTTGGTATTACGCGACTTGATTTGCATTCCTTGCCGAGCGGGTTCACAATCAGTTGCAAGAGGGTGTTCGTAAACCAAGGAAACCAGCGTGATGAGATTTACAAAACCTGTTCTAGCCCTGGCTGCCGTGGCATTCAGTGTCTTTGCACTGATCTCACCTATTGAGTCTGCCTCAGCACGCACCGTGTCGTCGAATCCGTTCCTGCAAACATCAGAAGCGGGTCAGACGGGTCAGAAACTGCAAAAAGTGGCGCAAAACCGACGATACAACCGGCGTCGTCATGGACGACGTTTCCGGGGACGCCGGGGACGCAACAGACATTACCGCAATGGCTATTGGTATGCAGTTCCCTTCTGGCTGGGCGCAGGCGCCGCTGCCAGCGCATACAATGATGATTATGATGATGACTACCGGGACGACAGCTATCGCGGTGGCGGACGTTGTGAACAAAAAGCCGATGCCTGCGCAGCGAACTGGGGCCGTAGTGGTCCTGACTTCGATGGCTGCATGAAATACGAAGGCTGCGACTAGAGCAATATGCATCCATATGGATGCATAAAATTGCTCTAACACTTTGGAATCGAGCATTTTTATCCGAACAAATGATTCCATCTGAACGGATAATGCTCTAAATCATCTGAATAGATACTGAATCGTCAGCAACAGACTATGGCACCCTCACAAGCGAGGGTGCCATTTTCATTTATTGCCTGAAAAATTCGCTCACAAATCAGAGCGCATCTGGTCCCGTCTCGCCGGTGCGAATCCGCAGGGCGTTTTCAAGGTCCAGCACGAATATCTTGCCATCGCCGATCTTGCCGGTGTGGCCGGCCTGGGTGATGGTCTCGACGACCTTGTCGGCTATCTCGCTGTTGACGGCAATCTCCAGCTTCACCTTTGGTAAATAGTGCACGGTGTATTCGGCGCCACGATAGATCTCCGAATGCCCGCCCTGGCGGCCAAAACCCTTGACTTCAGTCGCAGTCATGCCGGCCACTCCAGCGGCTGACAAGGCGTCGCGGACAGCGTCAAGCCGGTGCGGCTGGATAATGGCTATGATGAATTTCATCGTGCAAACTCCTGCATCCAATCGGGTTCAGTTCTGGATTTGTCTGATTGTAACCGGATTTGCCAGGTGATGCGAGGTCGGGACCGTCGCGTTGTTTATCGGGATCAACATGCAAGCCGGTATCCGGTTCTATGCACGAACACATACATGGGTCGCTGTTACTGAGATCTGGTATTACATCATGGCCTGCAAAAGCATATCCGGTGCCGGGTCAAGCAACACCGGGTTGTTTGCTAAGTGTCAGAGCAACATGGTTTCAATCGAACCCGTGTCGGGCTATCGCAAACGCTCAAGAATGGACACGTAATTGGCCACAGCAGCGCCGCCCATATTGAAGATGCCGGCAAGTTGGGGGGCCTTGAGTTGCATGTCCCCGGCGGTTTCGGTCAGTTGCATGGCCGCCATGATATGCATTGAAACGCCGGTTGCGCCAATCGGGTGACCTTTGGATTTCAGTCCGCCGGACGGGTTCACCGGAAGCTTGCCATCCTTGGCGGTCCAGCCCTCGGCAATGGCGCGTGCGCCTTCACCCTTCGGGGTCAGTCCCATGGCTTCGTATTCTATCAACTCGGCGATGGTGAAGCAGTCATGGGTTTCCACGAATGACAGGTCGTCCAGCGTGGTGCCTGCCTGCTGGTGGGCCTTGCCCCAGGCCTGTTCACAGCCTTCAAACGCAACAATATCGCGTTTCGCCATCGGCAGATAATCCTGCGCATGGGCGGCTGCGCGAAAATGTACCGCCTTGGGAAATCGCAGTGCGGTTTCAGTGTCGGTCATTACGATGGCTGCCGCGCCATCAGATACCAGTGAGCAATCGGTTCTGCGAATGGCTCCGATCACGGTCGGGTTCTTGTCAGAAATCGTGTTGCAGAACTCAAAGCCGAAATCCTTGCGCATCTGGGCATAGGGATTGTGCACACCATTGGCATGGTTCTTGGCAGCGATCCGAGCCATGGCTTCCGACTGGTCGCCATAGCGCTGAAAATACAGATCTGCGATACGGGCAAATACGCCTGCAAAACCGCCCGGCGTTTCAGCCTCGGTCTTGCGGTAGGACGCATTAAGCAACACATCGCCGATCACATTGCCCGGCGCAGACGTCATTTTCTCGGCACCGACCACCAGCACAAAGCGTGATTTCTTTGAGGCAAGATCGTTGAGGCCCATATGGACCGCGGCTGATCCGGTGGCACAGGCGTTTTCAACCCGGGTTGCGGGTTTGAAGCGCAGGGCAGGATCGGCCTCAAGCGCAAAGGAAGCCGGAAAAGACTGCTTTTCAAACATGCCGAAATTGCCGACATAGATGGCATCAACCTCGTCAAAACCAATACCGGCATCCTGCACGGCTTGCTTGCACACCGTTGCCAGCAGGCTTTCAAGATCACTGTCTTCGAGTTTGCCGAATTGTGAATGCGCCCAACCGATTATTGCCGACATGTCTTGAAACTCCCGCGAAATTATTGTTCTGATTTTATGAGTATCACGCGCCAGAAGCCTTGGCGAGACCATCCAGCGTCCATGTTTTGCCGACCGGAATTGCGTGAAATTCATGGTCCGGAGTACCATGTCTGATCCTGGCGGCCTGCAGCGCTTGAGCGGGCGCATCAATTGCCTCGTCGGTCAGTTGTATGGTTGCATGATGAATGGCCAGTGATGTCGTCGCACCCAGCAACTTGTGGGCCTGAACCGCTTCATCCGGGTTGATGTGCTGCGCCTTCATGAACCAGCGCGGTTCATAGGCACCGATCGGCAGCAGAGCCAGATCCGGTGCGCCATGCAGGTCCCTGGTCTGCGCGAAGTGCTCACCTGTACCAAAGCCGCTATCGGCACCGAAGTATATCCGGCGGTTGCCGACCGCGATCATGAAAGCCGACCACAGCGCCTTGTTGCGATCCATGAATGTGCGTTTGGACCAGTGCAGGGCCGGTGTCGGGGTAATCACCACACCTGGTGAATGCTCGTAGGGCTCATGCCAGCCGCGCTCGATAACGCTGGCGCGCCTTACCGAACGTTTGACGATGCACGCATTGCCGTACGGTGTGATGATCGGAGCACTATGATGTTTGTCCAGCTTGCGCAGTGCGGGCAGGTCCATGTGATCATAATGGTTGTGGCTGAGCAGGATCAGATCAAGTGGTGGCAAATCCTCCAGCGCCACACCGGGGCTTCGCACCCGTTTTGGCCCGGCAAACTGAACCGGGCTTGCCCGCATCGAGAAAAACGGATCAGTCAGGATGTTCACGCCGCCGGTCTGGATCAATACCGTGGCATGTCCGATCCAGGTGACCGACACATCGTCACCGTTCACCCGTTGCAAAGGGTGAGGGTGAGCCTCGTTGTCGATCCACTCAGGCCACTTCTGCTTGTTGCCGCTGGTTTGCCACTTCAACAGATCGCCGGCGCTTTTGACGGCCTTGTGGGCCGGCAGGTGATATCGCTCGCCATCATATTGCAGGTTGAGACCTGCCTGGTGATATGACTTGTAGGGTTCTGGCAACTTGTGGCACATCGTGTCAGGTGTAATACCAAAGGAACTGACTATTGACCCATTTGACCGATTTTTCGCGTTTGCTGGTCAGGCATGCTTCGCGCGGTGGTCTGGTTGACCACAAGCGGAGCATAACGCAATCCAGCGAGCGCGAAAAGGCGGCCTTCGGTGGGTCAAATCCGTCCATCCGGTGCGTTGCGGCGCTTGCGAGATGCAGAAGCATCGCGCTGCGCACCGCGCCTGCCAGAGTGAACGGATTTGGCACCATCAAATGAGTCAATAGTCAGTTCCTTTG
>JBDNEZ010000154.1:0-8149 GCA_041690095.1 Anderseniella sp. | reverse complement strand
TTGCGGGAAGCCGCACTCGCTGGACAGGTGGAGCGCGCGAAGATTCCAATGCTCACGAACTACGAAGAGCGTGCCGCTCGCAAGGTTACATCGGCACTTTTGAAGCGCGGGTTGCTTGTCGCGGCGAATCATCGTGCGCCCCTTCGACTTGCCTTTCCGACGGACGCGGTCGAGCGATGGTTCCCTCTCCTCTATCCCAATACACTCGGAGGTGCGGCATGAACGGTCACGGACCAATTGTTCCCTTGGAGAGACGTTTCTCACCGCCACATCAGCGTGTCACCAAATTTGGCGACAAGGCCGCCGTCCAAGCGCCGAACGAATAAATTGCTGTTGCCGAAAGTGAAGCGGAATGCGTGACATAATCGTGGGTGTTTCACGTTGCTGCCAGATCGAGTTTGAATTTTACCGTCGGGTTTCTGTGTCGCCAGCGACTGGATGGCCCGAACTGCCTGCCGGGATGACCAGACACTTCCTTATCTTCGACCAATTTCATTGTGATGATTGTGTCGCGTAGCTTCTTCGTAATCCGCAACGGCGCTGACGCCGTTTAATTGTTTGAAAATTGACTGGGGGACATGATGGCCAGTGACCTGAACACCGAAGACACCGTCATGCAGCTGGAGCGGCTGAGCAGGCTGGTCAGGGCGCGAGAGCACAGTTGCGACCTCAACCCGGCACAATGGGAAGCCCTGCGCTACCTGTCGCGCTGCAACCGGTTTTCAAATTCTCCTGCTGCATTGACCCGATACCTTTCTGCCACCAAGGGGACGATTTCCCAGACCCTGATTGCGCTGGAACGCAAGGGACTGGTGAGCAAGTCACCAAGGCCGGGCGAGGCACGCTCGGTGGTGCTGGTGCTGACAGCCGATGGCGAGGCCAGGCTGCGCGATGATCCGTGGCAGCAGGTCTCTGCCCTGATCGAGGTAAGCGGAGCAAAAACCCGCAAGCGACTTGCCGCAGGTTCACGCAAGCTGGTAGGCCAGATCATCAAGTCACGCGGCATGCCCAGTTTCGGTTCATGTCCGACCTGCCGGTATTTCCGCGAAGGCGGCGCACCGGACGACGTCAAGGGCAAGCACTGGTGCCTGCTGTTTGAACAACCGGTCACCAAAACCGAAGCCACAAAAATCTGTGTCGGTCACGATCCCGCGTAAGAACTCAAACCATTCATCCTTTAAGTTGGACGTTCGCCTGATCCTACCCGTGTTCAGGCAGCATCGCGCACTGCCGGTGCTGCGGCCAGCACCTCGCTGTCGACGTGTGCGGCAAACTTCTCGAAATTGTCGACAAACATGGCGACCAGTTCGCGGGCCTTTGCATCATAGGCTGCGGCGTCGGACCAGGTGGCGCGTGGATCAAGCACTGCGGTGTCGACGTTAGGCACCAGCGTGGGCACTTCAAACCCGAAGAAGGCATCGGTGCGCATCGGCACATCGTTCAGACTGCCGTCCAGCGCCGCGGCCAGCAAGGCGCGGGTTGCCTTGATCGGCATGCGATGACCTTCGCCATAAGGCCCGCCGGTCCAACCGGTATTGACCAGCCAGCATGTGGCGCCATGCTCGGCAATCAGCTTTTTCAGCAGATTGCCGTAGACGCTGGGATGACGCGGCATGAACGGAGCGCCAAAACACGTCGAGAACGTGGCAACCGTACCCTTGACGCCTTTTTCGGTGCCGGCCACTTTGGCGGTGTAGCCGGACAGGAAGTGATACATGGCCTGCTGCGGCGTGAGACGCGCAATCGGCGGCATCACACCGGATGCATCTGCGGTCAGCATGATGACATTCTTCGGATGCGGCGCGGAGCCGTCTTCCGAGGCGTTTGGAATATAATGCATCGGATAGGCCACCCGGCCATTTTCGGTCAGCGACACATCATCGAAGTCCGGCGTGCGGGTATCTTGATCGACCATGACGTTTTCCAGAACCGAGCCCCAGCGCTGTGTGGTCGCGTAAATTTCCGGCTCGGCTTCCGCAGACAGATTGACCGTCTTGGCATAGCAGCCGCCTTCAAAGTTGAATATCCCGTTGGGCGACCAGCCGTGTTCATCGTCACCGACCAGGGTGCGTGTGGCATCCGATGACAAGGTGGTCTTGCCGGTGCCAGACAGACCGAAGAACAGGGCTGATGCGCCATCATCGCCGGCATTGGCCGAACAATGCATCGGCATGATGCCCTTTTCCGGCAGGAAGTAGTTGAGGGTGCCGAACACCGATTTCTTGGTCTCACCGGCATATTCAGTGTCCGCAATCAGCACCAGCTTTTCAGCCAGGTTGATCGCAATGACGGTCTCCGTGCGCGAACCGTGTCTTGCAGGATCTGCCTTGAAGCTCGGCTGATTGATGATTGTCAGTTCCGGCGTGAACTGCATGACCTCCGCACGGGAGGGCCGGCGCAGCAGATAACGGATGAACAATGCATGCCAGGCAAACTGCGTCACGACGCGAACCTTGATGCGGTGATCGGCATCGGCACCGCCATACAAATCCTGGACAAACAGCCGCTTGCCCCCGGCATGATCCAGGAAGTCAGCTTTCAGGGTGGAAAAATGGTCGGTGGACATGGCTTTGTTGTTGTCCCACCAGATGGTGTCTTCGGTGCTGGCGTCACGAACGATGAACTTGTCCTGAGCAGACCGGCCGGTATGTTTTCCGGTGACAACAGCAAGTGCGCCGCAGTCGGTTACCATGCCTTCGTCCAGCTTGATCGACATCTCGAAAAGCTGCGCAGCGTTCAGATTGTAATGTACCTCCTGCGCCGCGTTGATCCGGGTTGTCTCGATAGGAAAGGCTGGATTGAAATGGCCTGTGTGTTGCAACGCGCTGCTCCTGAAACAGTAATGAAGGACACATGGCACCTGACAGCCATGTCGTTGTTCATTACGTCTGTGGTCTCTTGTTCTGTGGATGAACGGGCTGTGATTTTACGGCGCATCGCCATCAACTGAACCCAATGTGGAATTTAAACTAGGCAATCTTTTGATCGTCATCAAGCCGTCAAAACACTGAATTGCGAATTCTGTTGATAGCGCGCTATTGCAAGACGACACAAACGGAGCATATCGGGCGGAATTTCGCGGTTCTCAGATTTTGGCCGGCGCTCTTGTTATCAATTGGCAACGTCACCATGTTTTGACCATGTTTGACTTTGCGACAGCGTCAGACATCCTGCCACAATTTGTGCCAGATGACTCTATACGGCTCGCCATCAGGACGGAGACAAAGCATTGGGAAAACGCATGCCAACAATTGCGCTCGTCGATGACGATCGGCATATTCTGACATCGGTGTCCATGGCACTCGAGGCAGAAGGATACAGCACCAACACCTACACAGACGGTGTTGCCGCTCTGCAGGGGCTGGAAGACACGCCACCGGACATGGCTATCTTTGATATCAAGATGCCGCGCATGGACGGCATGGAGCTGTTGCGCCGCCTGCGCCAGAAGTCAGATTTGCCGGTTATCTTTCTCACCTCCAAGGATGAAGAGATCGACGAGCTGTTCGGCCTGAAAATGGGTGCCGACGACTTTATCCGAAAACCTTTCTCGCAGCGCCTGCTGGTCGAGCGCGTCAAGGCAGTATTGCGCCGGGCGCAGAGCCGCGAGGGCATCGAGGTTACAGGTGAAGCCAGCAAGATTATCGAGCGTGGCCGCCTGATGATGGACCCGGATCGCCATTCAAGCACGTGGGACGGCAAATCGGTGACCCTCACGGTGACCGAATTCCTGATCCTGCAGGCGCTTGCCCAGCGGCCCGGCATCGTCAAGAGCCGTGATTCGCTGATGGATGCTGCCTATGATGACCAGGTCTATGTTGATGACCGCACAATCGACAGCCACATCAAGCGTCTGCGCAAGAAATTCAAGGTCGTCGATGATGATTTTGATGCTATCGAAACGCTGTATGGTGTCGGATACCGGTTCCGCGAGATGTAAACCGGACGTTGATCAGTATGGCTTTTGGTTGGATCAACCAGAAATCACCAGCTGATCTCCCTCAAGGTCGCGCAGCAATTGCATGGGCACACTTGAACCCGTGTTGCCCCGGATGATGATCGTTGACTCGCCGCGATGCCTGCCGGAAAGTGACGGGTTTGACGATATCGGGGTGATTTCCGGTTGTCCCAACCAAAAATCATCCTGATCCGGCAGCGATTCAGTAGGGACGGCCAATGACGATCCAATCGGATCTTGGACATAATGATCAAGCGGCCCCGGTATCGGAAACCGTGCCGTCCGACGATCAGCCGACCCGACCGGCTGCATGGTGGAGTCGATTGGCACCGGCCCACCTGACAAGCCGCATTCTTATCATCAACCTGTGTGGCCTGGTCATACTGGTGCTTGGTATCCTGTTCTTCAATCAAAGCCGCAAGAGCCTGATTGACAGCCGCGTGCAAAGCCTGATGACGCAGGCCCAGATCATGGCGGCTGCGGTTGGTTCCTCGGTTTCGGTGGAGACCGACCAGCTCATACTCGACCCGGAGCAATTGATCGAACAACAGCTCAACCCCAATGCGGCAGCACCTGCAATGCCCGGGCAGACCGATTTTCTGGTCAACCCGGATCGCGCCGGACCGGTCCTGCGGCGACTGGTATCAAACACCGACATCCGCGCGCATCTGTTCGACCGCGACGGCGCCATGATTGTGGACAGCCGATATTTTTATGGGCGTGGAGAAGTCCTGCGGATCAACCTGCCGCCGCGCAACACCAAAGACAAAAATGCCCTGTTCGACGCGCTGTGGGACAAGTTCAACGAATGGTTCCTGGCCGTCGGTTACAAGGAACAGCGAGAATATACCGCCACCAATGGCAGCGAGTTTGAGGAAATCCGGGCAGCGCTCAACGGTGCATCGGTCTCGGTGGTCCGCGTCAACAAGAAGAAAGAGGTGATTGTTGCCGTTGCAGTGCCGGTGCAGCGCTTCAGGGCGGTTCAGGGTGCACTTGTGCTAACCACGCCTGGCGGCGAGATTGACGCCGTGCTGCGCGAAGACCTGCGGATTATCCTGTTTATATTCATGTTCACCTCGCTCGTCACAATCATCCTGTCATTGTTGATGGCTGGTCACATTGCCGAACCCATCAGGCGGCTGTCCTACGCTGCCGCTGCCGTGAGCCGCGGCAACACCAAACGGGTGGAAATTCCCGATTTTTCATCGCGGCGCGACGAGATCGGGCACCTGTCCAGCTCCTTGCGGGAAATGACCAGCTCTCTCTACAATCGCATTGAGGCCATTGAGGCTTTTGCAGCAGATGTTGCGCATGAACTGAAGAACCCGCTGACATCCTTGCGCTCGGCAGTTGAAACCATCGAATATGCCCGCACGCCGGAACAGCGCGACCGTCTGGTCGCCATCGTCAAGGATGACGTCAAGCGGCTGGATCGGCTGATCTCGGACATATCCGATGCTTCGCGGCTGGATGCGGAATTGGCCCGCAGTGAATCCGGCCCGGTCGACATGCGCAAGTTGCTTGAGACCTTCGTGGAACTGGCAAACGAGACCCGGCGCGAAGTTCAACCGCGGGTGACCCTGAAAATCGAACCCCTGGCCGGCGACGTCTCCGACAAGAACGGCTTCACGATCCGGGGCCATGACAACAGGCTGGGTCAGGTCACGCGCAACCTGATAGCCAACGCGGTTTCGTTTTCACCGACCGATGCCGAGGTTGCAGTGACGTTGCGGCGGACCGGACGGGTTGTTGAATATGTGGTGGAAGACTCCGGGCCCGGCATTCCGCCGGCAAACCTGGAGCGGATTTTCGAACGGTTTTACACGGACAGGCCGGAAAACTCGTTCGGCAAGAACTCCGGGCTCGGCCTTTCAATCTCACGTCAGATCGTGGAAGCCCATAACGGAACCATCCGGGCCTCAAATCATTATGGCGCCCGACCGGCACCGGGAACCGACGCTGACATCAAGGGGGCCCGGTTTACGGTACGGCTTCCGGTTGAACGCTCGGCCTCCGATTTGCCGCGCCGCAAATCCTGACGCCCTACAGGCAATGGCATGAACAATTCAGTACCGGTTCGAACCAATACACATGGAACCTGCATCGTATTGTCGTGTGCCGGACGGTGCGCCGGGGTGCTGCTTCGGGGCGAACCGGGTACCGGCAAGTCGTCGCTGGCACTGCGCCTGATTGACCATGCAGGGTTCGGTGCCGGGTCGCCGGAGCCGGTTCGCGGGCAGCTTGTAAGTGATGATCAGGTTCTGCTTGAAGATGTTGGCGGTGTGTTGACAGCACATGCGCCGGGCACCATTGACGGCCTGCTGGAAGTGCGCGGCATCGGCATCATCAAGGTGCAAACGGCGATTTCGCCGGTGCGCCTTGATATGGTCATTGCACACGCTGACGCCGCAGACATTGAACGAATGCCTGAATCGCAGACTGTGAAATTGGCAGGGCTGGCCTTGCCAATGCACAGAATTGACTTTTCAAACCCTGCGTCAGCCGCACAGGTACGTACGCTGGCGCTGATCGAGTGGCAATTGGTGAGCGTCAGCAATCCGTGAGTATCCTTGGATCGGGCCTTGCAGACAGTGGCTGAAGCGGTAATGTATCGGCCCCTGGAGCAACACGGCTTCGTATGGACCGTAAAACTGCCGGCAACTTAGTATAACCACATCAGGCATTGCACACATGATCGGACTCGTACTGGTTTCCCACGGCAGGCTGGCGCAGGAACTTTACAATGCGTTGGTTCACGTCGTCGGACCGCAAGATAATATTGAGGTGATCGGGATAGATCCTGATGATGATGGCGACCAGCGGCGCGACGACATTCTGTCAGCCATCAAGAAAGTGGACAGTGGTAAAGGGGTTGTTGTTGTCACCGACATGTTTGGCGGAACACCATCCAACCTGGCGATTTCGGCAATGGACGACGGCGACATAGAAGTACTGGCTGGTGCAAACCTGCCAATGTTGATCAAACTTGCAAGCGTGCGTGCCTCGCTGCCTTTGCAAAAAGCTGCCGAAGAAGCCCAGAATGCCGGCCGCAAGTATATCAACCTTGCATCAAGCCTGCTTAATAAATGACGCAGGCACGCAACCTTGAGATCACCAATCGCCGTGGGTTGCATGCGCGTGCTTCGGCCAAGTTTGTCAAATGCGTCGAGCAGTTCAATGTGGAAGTGACGGTCTCCCATGACGGGCAAAGTGTGCCGGGAACATCCATTCTCGGGCTCATGATGCTGGCTGCTTCGACCGGCACGATTGTCAATGTTTCCGCGACCGGCAAGGACGCAGAACCGGCCCTTGATGCAATCACCGCCCTGCTGGCTGACAGGTTTGGTGAAGACCGCGAAGACGGTGAAACCGGTGGCGCCAGCGCTGCAGGTGATATATAAAGATTTATTTATATGTTCATTGCGAACGTGCGCGCGGCCTGTTATAGACCGGCCAAATTAACGTCCTATTCCAAATTTCACACAGGAATTGCTGCCCATGACCAGCTCAAATGATTATGCTGTCGCCGACATTTCTCTTGCCGGGTTTGGCCGCAAGGAAATCACCATAGCAGAAGTCGAAATGCCCGGGCTGATGTCGGTGCGCGAGGAATACGGTCCTGCCCAACCCTTGAAGGGAGCGCGCATCGCCGGTTCACTGCACATGACCATCCAGACAGCCGTGTTGATTGAAACACTTGTGGCGCTGGGTGCCGAAGTCCGCTGGGCGTCGTGCAACATCTTCTCGACGCAGGATCATGCAGCAGCAGCCATTGCCGACAGCGGCATTCCGGTTTTTGCCCACAAGGGTGAAACGCTGCAGGAATACTGGGACTTTGCCGACAGGATATTCGATTGGCCGAATGGTGAAACCGCCAACCTGATCCTGGACGATGGCGGCGATGCCACCATGTATATCCTGATCGGGGCCAAGGCCGAAGCCGACATTTCCGTACTGGACAATCCCGGCAATGAGGAAGAAGAAATATTCTTCGCAACCATCAAAAAACGCATGGCGCGTGACCCGGGCTTCTTCACCAGAGCGCGGGCAGCCATCAAAGGCGTTTCGGAAGAAACCACAACCGGCGTCCACCGTCTGTACGAGCTGGAAAAAAAGGGCGATCTGCCGTTTCCGGCGATCAACGTCAACGACAGTGTCACAAAGTCGAAATTCGACAACAAATACGGCTGC
>JBDNEZ010000153.1:0-20674 GCA_041690095.1 Anderseniella sp. | reverse complement strand
GCCTATTCGCTGGGGCTGGAGCGGATTCGCGACGGTATCGAAATCGCCCGCATTGCCCGGGGTGTGAGCCATGAGCTACTGGAAAGCGAACCTTCGCTGTTTACCATTATCAACACCAACTCGCCGTTGAAGATGGACGTGCCGATGTTGCAGGGCGTAATCGAAATGGCGAGCCGGAACCAGATTGTCTGCATCACGCCGTTTACCCTTGCAGGTGCCATGGCGCCGGTCACGGTAGCCGGCGCTCTGGTGCAGCAAAACGCCGAGGCCCTCGCTGGCATTGCGCTCACCCAGCTTGTACGGCCGGGCGCACCGGTTATCTATGGCGGCTTCACCTCCAATGTGGACATGAAGTCCGGCGCGCCGGCTTTCGGTACGCCGGAATACATGAAGGCCGCGATGGTGGGCGGTCAACTGGCGCGGCGCTACGGCATTCCGTATCGCACATCGAATACCTGTGCCGCCAATGCGATTGATGCTCAGGCTGCCTATGAAAGTGTGTTTTCCCTGTGGGGTGTCACCATGGGTGGCGGCAATCTGGTGATGCACGGCGCAGGCTGGATGGAGGGCGGACTGGTTGCATCGCTTGAGAAGTTTGTGCTGGATTGCGACCTGATTCAAATGGTCAAGTCGTTCCTGCAACCGCTTGATTTGACTCGTGATGCGCTGGGGCTTGAGGCAATGAATGAAGTCGGTCCCGGCGGACATTTCTTCGGCTGCGCACACACCATGGCGCGTTATGACAGCGCTTTTTACGCGCCAATGATTTCAGACTGGCGCAACTTTGAGCAATGGCAGGAAGCAGGCTCACCGCACGCCAGTGACAAGGCGCAAGCCATATTGAAGCGGGCACTGGGGGCTTACCGAAAACCGGCTGTTGCTCCTGGTGTCGAAGAAGAACTGGAGGCGTTTGTGGCCAGACGAACCGAACAGGGCGGTGCCCCGACCGACTTCTGATTGACCCTGTTTATGGGTCCATGACCTGTAGAGTATCGAGATTGCAGTACGCGCACAGCGTTCCAGGAGTTGAGTGTTGAAGCATGCACTCGTACATGACACGATGTGAAATTGAACGCGATCATCCGTGCAGGACAAATCCAGACAATGAAGACCATCGACTATTACTATTCCACCCGGTCAAATTTCACGTTGCTCGGTGCGGGCAGGCTTTATGCGCTGGCTGCGAAGCACCACCGTCGTGTGCTGCACCGGCCAATCCTGTTGTCGCAGACCATGAAGCCACTCAAATCGACACCTTTCGACAAGCGCCCCGCCATCCTGCGAAATTATGCCATGCACGATGCGTTGCGGACCGCAGCGCAACTTGATATCGCGTTACTGCGTGAACCGGTACATCACATGGGTCCGGTCGAACTGCCGTCAGGCATCGTTATTGCTGGCCAGAACGCTGTGTTGCGCGGTGAAACCGGTGATGTGGACCTGTTGAGCCTGAAGGTGCTGGAAGCGCTCTGGCTACATGATCGCGATATTGCCGATGAAGGTGTTGTGGCAGAACTGGTGACTGCATCCGGCTTCATCGACGCCAATGCGTTGATCGCCGAGGCCATGGCTGATGGCACACAGGCCGAATTGATGCGCAACTGTACCGAAGCGATCATTCGCGGTGTCATTGGCGCGCCAACCTATTTCGTGGATGAGGAAATGTTCTACGGCCAGGACCGTCTGGACTATGTGGAACGGGCCCTGGCTGGCTAGATTTACGTCTTCCTCGCCCGTTCCAGCAGGTCGTCAATCTCGGCAAAGCTGGCAGCATACTGGGCGTATTCAAATGTGCCCTTGTCACGTACTTCGCGTGCGGCCTGCAGGAAGCCGCCTATGGCTGCACGAGCAAAAGATGATCCGGTTGAAATACGCCTGACGCCGCAATCCAGTAAACCCTCCACGGTGAAATGCGAGGCGGCTGTTCCGATTACAACATTGACCGGCTTTGTGACCGCTTCACAAACGCGCTCAATTTGTTCCAGCGATGACAGACCCGGCGCATAAAGCACATCAGCGCCTGCTGCTTCAAAAGCGATCAGCCGGGAAATCGTGTCATCAAGGTCTGGTCGCCCATGCAGAAAGTTTTCCGCGCGCGCCGTCAGAATGAACGGCCGCTTGAGCGCGCGACGAGCTTCAACTGCAGCGGCAATGCGTTCCACTGAATGGGTGAAATCGAAAATCGGCTGGTCATGTTTGCCGGTCGTGTCTTCAATCGTGCAACCGGCCAGTCCGATGCCTGCAGCCTGGCGAATGGTTTCGGCCACGGTGTCAGGTTTGGCGCCAAAACCGTTTTCAAGATCTGCCGATACGGGCAGAGGGGTGGCTTTCACCATCATGGCACAGTGTTCCAGCGCCTCCTTGCGGCTGACTTCACCGGGCCAGTCGCGTTTGCCGACGCTGAAAGCGTAGCCGGCGCTGGTTGTGGCAATGGCTTCATAGCCCATGGCCTGCAACATTCTGGCAGACCCCTTGTCCCAGGCATTCGGCAAAATCAGAATCCTGTCTTCGCGATTGTGAAGTTGCTCGAAGTGCTCTGCCTTTTGCTTGGCCGACGACATGCCGTGACCTCCCGTGCGGTTTTGTATGCTGTCCCAGCGCCGGATTCTGACATGATTTATGCCGTGTGCAAGGCCTTATGTGTCAGTAGTGATTCCTGCCGAGCGGTCAGCTGCGGCGTTTCCGGCGGCGTTCCCGGCCCTGGCCGCCATCGGCGCCGACCGGCGTGATTTCCTTGATTGGCGGCAGCTTCACTACCGACGCCAGATTTGGGAACGGTGCCGTTTTGTGCGGCATTGCCATGGCTTCAATGAAGTGCTGCTGGAACAGCGGCTCGACCGCTGTTTCGATCTTCTCGATGCGCCTGACCACCTCTTCAATCTCGTCGCGCCCTTCGGTATTCAACAGGGCAATCCGTGCACCGGTTCCCGCGGCATTGCCGGCAGAGTGAACGTGGGCAAGGTCGCAATCGGGGATCAATCCCAGTATCATGGCATACTTGACGTCTATATGGCTGCCAAAGGCACCCGCCAGGCGGATGGTGTCGACTTTTTTTAATTCCAGTTTGTCCATCAGCAACTGCACGCCCGCATAAAGCGCTGCCTTGGCAAGCTGGATGGCGCGGACATCGTTCTGGGTGATGGAAATCAGTGGTTCGCCTTCGCGGATCACGTAGGCGAAGGTGCGGCCGTTTTGTATGACGCGAGGCGACTTTGCAGCCATGGCACCGTCAAACAGGCCGTCCTGATTGATGACGCCGGACAGATAAAGCTCTGCCACGGCCTCTATGATGGCCGACCCGCACACGCCGGTAACACCGGTGGCGGCAGTTTGGTCATCAAACCCCGCTTCATCCGACCACAGGTCGCAACCAATCACCTTGAAACGCGGTTCCAGGGTGTCGGAGTCAATGCGCACGCGCTCTATTGCGCCGGGCGCTGCTCGCTGACCGCATGAAATCTGCGCGCCTTCGAATGCGGGCCCGGTGGGGGATGAACACGCCAGCAATCGGTCCTTGTTGCCCAGAACGATTTCCGCATTTGTGCCGACATCGACAACCAGCATCATTCTGTCTGACAGATGCGGGCTTTCCGACAGGACGACACCTGCTGTATCTGCGCCAACATGGCCGGCTATGCAGGGCAACACATAAACATAGGCACCATTGTTGAGTTCAAGATCAAACTCACGCGCCGGCCGGGTGACCGGCAGGCCGGTGGCGAGTGCGAAGGGAGCCCCGCCCAGTTCGGTGGGATCAATTCCCAGCATGAGATGATGCATGACCGGATTGCCAACCAGGACAATCTCGAGAATGTCGGACAGATCGATCGCGGCTTCTGCTGCCACCTGGCGCGCCAGGTCGTTCAGGGCTTCGCGTACAACGACCGTCATTTCCTTGTCGCCGCCAGGGTTCATCATCACGTACGAAACCCGGCTCATAAGGTCTTCGCCGAAACGGATTTGCGGGTTCATCAATCCTGCAGATGCCTTGATCTCCCCGGTGGACAGATCGCACAGATGGGCTGCGATTGTGGTCGAGCCCACATCAACCGCCATGCCGTAGGCGCGATCATGAAACCCTGGCCAGATCGCCGTAATGCGGGAGGTTTTGCTGGCCATGCGGTGATGGACGGCCAGTGTGATGCGCCATTGGCCCTTGCGAAGCGATGACTGCAGCGCCTGCATGATGGCCAAATCACAGGTGACGTCATCAATGCCCCATTGGGCTTTCAACGCACTGTAGAGCCGTTCCAGATCCGAGGAGGGGTGATGCATGTCCGGTTCATCGACGACGATGAAATACAGCTTGGTGACGGGGTTCAGCTTGATGTCGCGCACTTCTGCGCGTTTGCGCACGACCTGTTTGTGCACCTGGCTCTCCGGTGGTACGTCCACCACACAGTCGCCCTGCATCAGGGTTTGACACGACAGCCTGCGATCGGCTTTCAGGCCGCGTTTTTCATTATAGCGAATTTCTACGCTGGTGACCGGGCCAAGGTTTTCAGGCTTCGAGGTGATGCCATGTTTGGCGAAATCGCCGATGGACGGTGTGACCTGGCACCGGCCGCAGATGGCGCGGCCGCCGCACACGCTGTCAATGTCGACGCCGAGCGCGCGGGCAGCCTGCAGAACCGGCGTGCCCAAAGGAAAGCGCCCGCGTTTGCCGGACGGCGTGAAAACAATCAATGCGTCGCTACGTCCGCCGTCTGCCATGCCTGTCCTCGTTTCCTGCTGTTTTAGCCTCTGCGCCGCCGGCGGCCTTCACGATCACCACGCGCACCTTGCGGTGCATTGGCACTTGCCGGCGGTTTATTAAACCTGATCCAGTTACCGCCGGACGCATCATTGTCCATCAGGAAGTCGGCGGCCTTGATGGCCTCGATCTCTTTGGACGGCGTTGACCTAGTGGAACCCAGTCCGATCAATGACACCAGCGCGTCCATGTCGATGCCTTCCGGTATCACGATTCCCATGGCAGCCAGTTCGGCAATACGCTCTTCAATTTGCTTCGGCGTCGCCGGCACCTGCACCGGGTTCATGATAGCCGATGTCATTCCTGCCGCTGCAGCCATGGGCAGGAAGGCATTATTGATGCCGTGTCTGTTGGGCAGGCCGAATGAAATATTGGATGCACCGCAGGTTGTGTTGACACCGAGTTCTTCACGCAGGCGTCGCACCAGTGCAAACACCTGAAGCCCGGCTGTGCCCATGGCCCCGACCGGCATGACCAGTGGGTCGACCACGATGTCGTGTGCCGGAATACCGAAATCCGCAGCCCGTTCGACAATTTTTTTGGCAACGGCAAAACGCACGTCCGGGTCTTCTGAAATGCCGGTGTCATCGTTGGAGATTGCCACAACCGGCACATCATACTTTTTGACGAGCGGCAGGATGGCCTCCAGCCGCTCTTCCTCACCGGTGACCGAATTCAGCAGAGGGCGGCCTTTGCAGGTTTCAAGTCCGGCTGTCAGGGCAGCAGGCACGCTTGAATCAATGCACAGTGGAACGTCAACAAGCCCCTGAACAAGTTCAATCATCTTGCGCATCAAAGGCGGTTCGGTTTCGTTTGGATTTGGGTTTGAATTATAAACCACGCCGGCATTTATATCGAGAACTGTTGCACCGCATGCAACCTGCGCCAGCGCGTCCCTTTCAACTGTCGAGAAGTCTTCTGCTTGCAGTTCTGCCGCCAGCTTCTTGCGACCGGTCGGGTTGATGCGCTCGCCGATGACGCAGAACGGTTGATCAAAACCGATGATGACTTCTTTTGTGGCAGAAGCGATAAGGGTGCGGGTCATATTTGAGACGTCCTTTTGGAGCGCGTAACAGGGTTGGATTGGCAGGATTTCTGGTTGAGCCAACGTTGATCAGGCTGTGCCGCCGGATGCAATCAGCGCCTTGATACGGTCTTGGTCATATTCAGCTTCAAGGTGTTCAACTGTGCGGGTTACAGCGTCCGTAAGGTCATCGCCGCAGTCAATCGGTTCGCCCTTGCGCCATTGGTCCAGATAATCATCCGATTCATCTGCCCCGGCTCGCATGGCGGCCATGTCGATGGCCTCCTGAAACCGGTGTGAAAGCATTTTCTTTTCCGCTTTGCGACCAGCCTTGGCGGTCACTTGTGAAGGAATGTCGCGCCAATAGGTGATGATGATTTTTGCCATGGAAGAGGTCAGCTTTTCAGGTCAAAACTTGATGGTAGGTCAGGTATAGGCGTGCGCGTGTCATAACACTGCGGGTTTTGCGACCAGCACAGGCGCAAAACCGACTGTCGAAGGTTCACATGGCAATGGCGATATGAGCCGTTTGCGCAATTCCGGCCAACTTGCAGGTCTGGTCGACCAGATCGGGACGGTTCATTGAATAAATGTGCACGTGATCTACGCCCTGCGCGGCCAATTGCATGATCTGCTGGGCCGCCAATTCACAGGCGCGCGCCTTGTGCTGGCTGGAATGGGGGGCCAGACCCTCAAAGGCAGCGTGTAAATGATCCGGAATGCGGGCATGGCACTTGGCGGCAAAACTCGCCACTTTGGTGAAGTCGTTTATCAGCATTATACCGGGAATGATCGGTTGATGGATGCCGGCAGCGCGGACTTGGTCCATAAAATGGAAATAGTCTCGATTGTCGAAAAAGAACTGGGTAATGGCCGCTTTTGCGCCGGTTGCCAGCTTGGTTTTCAGGTTGGAGACGCAGGCGTGGCCGGACCCGGAGGCCGGATGCACTTCCGGGTAGGCGGCGACGTAGGTATCCAGACCGCCGCGCGCAGTCAGGGCACCGGCCAGATCTGCGGCATTCTGATATCCCTCGGGGTGGGGTTGATAGGGTCCGGAAAGGCCGGGCACGTCACCGCGCAAAGCCAGTATGCCTTTCACGCCCTGGGCAGCATATCGCTCAATTACAGCATCGGTCTGCGCGCGCGACTGGCCTGCGCACGTCAGGTGCCCGACGACATTGAGGTCGCTCACAGCAATAAGCTGGCCTACCGTACCGAACGAGGCCTGATGGCTGGTTCCACCTGCACCATAGGTAACCGATACAAACAGCGGATCGTACTTACCCATGACGCGGGCGAGTTCCGCCATGCCATCACTCTGCATAGTCGACCGGGCTGGAAACACCTCGAACGAAACCCGAGGGGTGCCGCCAGGCGAGAAATTACCGGAACCATGGGAAACAATTGACATTCGCATTCTCCACATAAAGATATCTTTATATATTGAATTAGAATGCGACGGTCAAGCCTGTTTCATGTGCATACCTGCACAGGTTTTAGTTGTTGAAACCAAAACCAGTTTTGCTGCGTCAGTAGGGAAACAGCCAGATTCATGATTTCTGGTTTGTGCGACCGGAAATCAATCTCATCTAGCGCATCACAAGCACCGAGCACTGTGCATGACGCACAACGCGGCTTGCTGTTGAGCCGAGGAAATAGTCGGCAACGCCAGGTTTGTGAGAGCCAATGATGATAAGATCGGCCCCGTGTTCGGTTGCCGCTTCCAGAATCGCGGTGCCGGGTGAGCCGTGCCTGAGATCCGTGGGACCGGACACTTTGTTGTCTTTTGCTAGTTGTTCCAGTTCAGACTTGGCCCATTTGTGTGTCTTGTCGAGCAGTTCACTGGAAATCTCGACTGCAGCATAGGCGGGTATGTCGTAGACAACATGAGTCAGAATGATCTCTGCCGACCCGCCACCGATTTCTTTTGCCTGTTTGATCATCTGTGCACCCAAATCGATATGGGTGAGGTCGACCGGTACAAGTATTTTCTTGAACATTGCAAATGTTCTCCCTGTTTATGGCCACAATGGCAACTCCAATGTTTTAAGGGTGCCATCGTTTACCGACAAGGGGATTGATCCAGATCATTCGACAGGCGGCCGGTCGTGGTCGCTAATTGACCATTTCTGGACGCATCATCGGAAGAAACTTGCGGCTAATCGGCCTAACAAGGTGGTTAGCTTTACTCAACAGGTGGAAACCCCGTCATGTCTACACAGCCCGATGCGCCGTCTGATGCCGCTCCTGCACGCCGAAGCCGCCGGGCCGGGGGTGGAGCCGAAGGCCGCCGCGCTGTGCGGCTTGGTGGTGGCATTCAGGCATTCAGTTACATCAAGCGCGAAATTCCACTGTACGAAGTTCTTGGTGAAGAGGGGCTCTGTCTGATCGAGAAAAATTGCGAGACCGTGTTGCAGGAGATCGGCATTGATTTTCGTGACGATCTCGAGGCACTGGATATGTGGAAAGCTGCCGGTGCCGACGTTAAGGGTGAGCGAGTTCGGTTTCCGAAAGGTCTGGTGCGGTCGCTGATAAAAACGGCACCATCGCAGTTTACCCAGCATGCCCGAAATTCAGCCAGAAATGTCGAAATTGGTGGTAAAAACACCGTGTTCGCCCCTGTGTACGGCCCTCCATTTGTTCATGATCTGAATGCTGGACGCCGCTATGCGACCATTGAGGATTTCCGTAATTTTGTGAAACTGGCTTACACGGCGCCGGCCATGCATCATTCCGGCGGTACGGTGTGTGAACCGGTGGACATTCCGGTCTCCAAGCGCCACCTCGACATGGTTTACAGCCATATCCGGTATTCTGACAAACCGTTCATGGGATCGGTAACCGCTCCGGAGCGTGCCGCTGACAGCGTTGCCATGGCGAAAATTGTTTTTGGCGATGAGTTTGTTGACAATAATTGCGTGCTGATCAACCTGATCAATGCCAATTCACCGATGGTGTTTGACGACACCATGGTCGGAGCCCTCAAAGTGTATGCGCGTGCGGGGCAGGCAACCATCATATCGCCGTTCATTCTGGCTGGTGCGATGTCGCCTGTGACGGTGATCGGCACGTTGACCCAGATATTGGCGGAGGCATCGGTGGGAATTGCATTTTCACAGCTTTGCCGCCCAGGTGCACCGGTTGTTTTCGGTACTTTCGCCTCTTCAATGTCGATGCAGTCGGGCGCACCGACATTTGGAACACCCGAACCTGCGCATGTGCTGTTTGGCGCCGCGCAACTGGCGCGTCGAATGGGCGTGCCATTTCGGTCAGGTGGTTCATTATGCGCATCAAAACTGCCGGATGCGCAGGCTGCCCATGAGAGTTCAAACACATTGTTCCCCGGCGTTCTTGCCGGTGTCAATTTCATGCTGCATGCCGCAGGCTGGCTGGAAGGCGGGCTGGCGTCCAGTTACGAGAAATTCATCATCGATTGTGATCAGTTGTCCATGATGCAGCGGTTCGCCGGTGGTATTGACCTGAGCGAGAACGGGCAGGCCATGGATGCCATTGCAGAAGTGGGACCGGGCAGTCACTACCTTGGTTGCAATCACACCCAGCGCAATTTTGAAGATGCGTTCTGGCGGTCGCGAGTTGCAGACAACAATTCATTCGAGCAATGGCTGGCAGATGGCTCGCTGGATGCCGCCCAGCGTGCAAATGCGATCTGGACCAGGCAGCTCAATGAGTATGTTGCCCCTGATCTTGATCAGGCGATTGACGAGCAACTGGTTGCGTTCATGGACCGGCGCAAGGCGGTTTTGCCGGACAACGTGTCCTGACAGGCCAATTGGGCGATCTGCCGTTTGATCTGCCTTGATTCATTGAAAGTACACTTTGTGTCCAAATTTGACATGTAAGTGTCGCTTATGGGGGGTACGAGACCTTGAACTGTCCTGCCATGATTTGCACTGGAAACACCTGCCGTAGAGTGGCAGAAAATTCCGGTTTGCGGTCTTGCGTCCCGGCGTTCGGGTGATAGGCTGCCTGCTAGTGCAATGAAATGCTGCTGTGGCGGCGTTTCTTGCGTTGTGTAACCTCGGGAGGAGTAGCCTTATTATGCCTGATCATGAAAATATCTGGATTCCCAAGCTGAAACAGCAACTTGCTGACAAGCTTATCGATCGCCGCGAATTTGTACGTTATTCAACATTGCTCGGCATGTCTGCCGGTGCTGCCTATATGTGGGCCGGCAAAATTACAGGTCAGCCGTTCGCAGCACCTGCACGCGCGGCTGAAATGCCAATGGGCGGCACATTGAAAATCGCCATGCGTGTGCCGAAAATCAATTCCCCGCACACGTTCTCATGGATTTATGATTCCAACATTACGCGTCAGATGGTGCGTTACGTCACCCGCACCGGTGTTGACAATGTTACCCGTCCGGACCTGGCCTCGTGGTCTGCTTCCGACGACTTGAAAACCTGGACATTCACCGTCAATGACGAGATTGAATGGTTCAAGGGTGGCAAGATGACAGCCGAGCAGATCGCCTGGAACATCAGGCATTGCCTGGAACCGTCAACCGGTTCGTCGGTTGTCGGTCTGATGAAGGGCTATATGCTCAACGAGATTGACTCCGGCAAGAAGGATGATAAGGGCGAAGCGGTCATGACCACTGAATTGTGGGATGCTAACGCCATTGAAGTGAAAGACGACAAGACGCTCGTCATGAACCTCAAGGAAGCCCAGGTCGCGGTACCGGAGCATTTGTTTCATTATCCTCTGGCTATTCTTGACCCGGCAGAAAACGGCGAATTCGGCATGGGATCAAATGGCCACGGTGATTTTGAACTTGTGGAGTTTGAAGTCGGCCGCAAGGCAATCCTGAAAAAACGCCCAAATTCCAAGGCCTATCTGGATACTGTTGAGTTTGTCGACCTCGGTGACAACACGGCAGCGTCTGCCGCTGCTGTTCAATCCAAGCAGGTGCATGGCGTTTATGAAGGCAATGTTGAGCAGTTTGACCTGTTCAAGGCCATGGACCATATCGATATTTATGCTACAACAACCGCATCTACGGCTGTCGTGCGCATGCAAATCGATCAGAAGCCGTTTGATGATCCGAAAGTCCGCAAAGCCATGCGCCTGGCATGTGATGTGGCCAAGACCACCGAGATCGCCGTCGGCGACCTGGGAACCACCGCTGAACATCACCATGTCTGCCCGATCCATCCGGATTATAAAAAGCTGCCGGCTATGGCGCGCGACGTGGAAGGCGCCAAGAAACTGCTGGCCGAAGCAGGCCATCCTGATGGCTTCGATGCGGAAATCACTTGCAAGCCAGATCCAGCCTGGGAACTGGCCGTTGTTGAAGCCTGTGTTGAGCAGTGGAAGGATGCCGGTATTCGCGTCAACATGAATGTGATGCCGTCGGCCAAGTTCTGGGATGTCTGGGACAAGGTACCGTTCGGCTTTACTTCATGGGCGCATAGACCGCTTGGCTTTATGGTGTTGGGTCTGGCCTATCGTTCCGGTGTGCCATGGAATGAATCCCATTATTCCAATGCAGAGTTTGATGCCATCCTGACTCAGGCAGAAGGCACTCTCGATCTTGCCGCGCGAACCGAACTCATTGGCAAGCTTGAAGTGATCATGCAGGAAGATGGACCAATTGTGCAGCCGTTGTGGCGCAAACTGTTCATTCCGATGGACAAGAAGGTGAAGGGTTTCTCCATCCACCCGACACGCTACTTCTTCTGCGAAGAATACGCTGTCGAAGCCTGATCGTTGCGATTGTGCTACACCATTCAAGCGTCCTTCCGAGTTACCGGAAGGGCGTTTTTTTAGCCTTGTCTCCTGCTTGCCGCACGAGGCCTGGCAAAGTCAGGCTGGTCGCTGGCAGGTGCTGCTATATCTCGGCAGGTCTGTTTGCTGATCGTTTTGCAGATCTTGCCGGTTCGATCACGGCTCAGGAGGGCACCCGTCTGCCTGGCTTGAGTCGTTTGTCGGCGCGCGAGGAAAGCCTTGCTCGTGGTACAATCGAGGTGGATCGTGAACTGCTGCAGCGCGTGCGTGATTGCACACGCTAATACCAAAGGAACTGACTATTGACTCATTTGATGGAGTCAATAGTCAGTTCCTTTGGTATAACAAGGCGCTGATTTGATGAATGTTGACTACGAGATTGACTGTGTTGTGGCCGGCGCCGGTGCCATTGGCCTGGCGGTTGCGCGTGAGCTTGCGCTGTCTGGTCGTGATGTCCTGATTGTGGAGGCTGACACAGCGTTCGGGCGCGGTGTATCTTCACGGTCAAGTGAGGTCATCCATGCCGGCATGTACTACACGCCCGGATCGTTGCGCGCGCAGTTGTGCGTCGAAGGCAAGTGGCTGTTGTACGACTTCTTGAAGAAGCACGATATCGCCCATACCAATTGCGGCAAACTGATTGTGGCCTGTGAACCTGAAGAAGTGGCAACACTGGAAGGCATCATGGAGAAAGGCGCTGTCAATGGCGTCAATGATCTCGTGGCGCTTGATGCGCGTCAGGCCAGAGCGCTGGAACCGGAGTTGGACTGCGTGGCAGCAGTGCTGTCACCATCGACCGGCATGATGGATTCTGCCGGACTGATGCTGGCCATTCTGGGCGAGGCTGAAAACGCCGGTGCCACGCTGGCGACCAGGTCGCCGGTTGTCGGGGGCCGTGTGGGGGGCAGGCAGATCGAGATTGACATTGGCGGCACCGAACCGATGACCGTCGGCTGCAACCTGTTTGTCAATTCCACAAGCCTCAACGCGCCGCTGGTGGCTGCGAAACTGCTGGGCCTTGATGGCGTTCATGTGCCGAAAGCATATTACGGCAAGGGCAGCTATTTTTCGATCGCCGGCAAGGTACCGTTCTCGCGACTGATCTATCCATGCCCGGTCGTTGGCGGATTGGGCGTCCATCTTACCATTGATGTCGGTGGCCAGGCACGATTTGGTCCGGACGTGGAATGGGTCGACAAACCGGACTACGATGTTGATCCTGCACGTGGCGAAGAGTTCTACGGGTTGGTCCGGCGCTATTGGCCCGGACTGCCGGACGGGACCCTGCAGCCATCCTATGCCGGTGTCAGACCCAAGATCGTGCCGCCGGGAAACCAGCCACAGGACTTCCGGATTGACGGCCCGCAAACCCATGGCGTACCCGGCCTGATCAACCTGTTTGGTATCGAAAGCCCGGGGTTGACATCCAGCCTGGCTATTGGGCGGTATGTCATGAAAATGATCAATTGCCAGTAGAAATGCCCATTGTTTGAGCATGGAGCCAACGCAACAAATTTTTGGGACCAATACCGTGTGTGCCATTGCGTCGCATGCCGGTGGCGTTTCATACTATCGTCACCGAAAGCATACTTTTCAATCCAATCACGTTTTCGGACGCTAATCAGTGGAGGGAGTACTCAATGAAAAAATTTCTGACAACGGCACTTGCAGCGGCGGCCCTGGCTTCGATCAGCTTTTCTGCAGCTCGAGCGCAAACCGAGGAACTGGTTGTTGCCTTTTTCCCGGAATGGCCAATGCCATTCCAGTATGCGCAGGCCCAGAAAATCTATGCCAAGGAACTGGGCATGCCGGTCAAGTGGGTGTCATTCGATGCCGGTACCGCAATGTCTGCGGCCATGGCTTCCGGTGATGTGCACATCGCCGTATCACAAGGCGTTACGCCATTCCTGACAGCGGTTTCTGCCGGTCAGGACCTGCAGGCAATCGATATTGCCCTGACATACTCTGACAACGACAACTGCGTTGTTCGCAGGAACCTTGAAATCACCAAGGACAACGCCAAGGAACTCGAAGGCAAGACTGTCGGCGTGCCGCTCAGCACTGCTGCTCACACCGGCTTCCTGGCCCAGATGGCTCATTTCGGCGTTGACACCTCCACCATGAAGGTCGTGGACATGGCGCCGGTCGACTCGGCTGCAGCTTTTGCAAACGGCAACATGGACATGGTTTGCGGTTGGGGTGGTCCTCTTCGTCGAATGAAAGAGTACGGCAATGTGCTCATCGAAGGTGACGAAAAGGAGGAGATCGTCGGCAAGGTTTATGACGTGATCTCCACTACCGGTTCATGGGCCAAGGAAAACGCTGACCTGGTTGCGAAGTTCCTCAAGGTCACCAATGACATGAACGACAAGTTCAACAATGGTGGCAGTGATGAAATGATGCCTGACATTGCCAAGATGGCTGGTCAGGACGAAGCCACCGCAGAGGCAATCATGACCACGGGGATGAAGTTCATTTCGTTTGAGCAGTCATTGAGCGCTGAATGGATGGGCGGTTTCCTGGCCAGGAACTTTAATGAAGCCGGTGTCAAACTGGCTGCCGGTGGTACGGTAAAGGCCTTGCCATCCTATGATGGAGCTGTGAACAGCAGCTACCTCAAGGCAGCCTCGGAAATGTAACCACTGACAGACAGGCCATCCGGAAAACCGGGTGGCCTGTTTCCACTTTGCGGCCAAAAAGGGAAACCGGGTGGGTTTCCGGCCGCAAACCATTACCGTCAGGGTTCCAAGGAGGGGTACATGTCAAGTCTCAAGATCGACGATATTTCAATGCGGTTTGAACTGCCGAACGGCGGCTCGGTGCAGGCATTGCAGAACGTTTCGCTTACCTTGAAGAAGGGCGAGTTGATGTCTGTGCTTGGCCCGTCAGGGTGCGGCAAGACAACACTGTTGAACATTGTTGCGGGGTTTCTCGCGCCAACCAGCGGCAAGGTCATTTTAAACGATCATGTGGTGACGGGCCCTGCCGCAGAACGCGGCATGGTGTTTCAGCAAGGCGCACTGTTTGAGTGGATGAATGTGCGCAAGAACGTTTCATTTGGTCCGGACATGGCTGGTAAACCGGCCGCCGAGACGCGCGAAAAGGTCGAAAGCCTCCTGCAGATAGTCGGATTGCAGGATTTCGCCGACAAGATGATTTATGAACTTTCCGGTGGCATGCAGCAACGAGTGGCACTTGCCCGTTGCCTTGCAAACGATCCTGATGTGATCTTGATGGATGAACCGCTTGGCGCACTGGATGCATTGACGCGTGAAAAGATGCAAGGCCTGGTCTTGAAGCTCTGGAAGGAAACCGGCAAGACAATCATCCTGATTACGCACTCGGTGGAAGAAGCATTGTTGTTGGGAGAGCGTCTGGTTGTCATGGCGCCACGGCCTGGTCGTATCCATAAAGAGTATAATTTGCCATTCGCGGAGATGGGCGTCGGCAAGGATCTTCGCGTCGTCAAGAAAGAAAGGCGGTTTGGCGAAGTTCGCGAGGAAATCCTCACCATGATCTGGGATATGGAAGAAGAAATCATGGGCCGACAGGAGGATGCGGCATGATCATTCTATTCATTTATATTGCCATTTTCGTTGCGGCCATGATCGGCTACAAACTGATCAGTGGATTCCTGACAAAAAAGGATGACTTTACCAGTCTGAAAACGGTGACATTCGGTGATGAGAGCGCGGTTATATCGAACCGTGCGGCGTCAATCATTTCAATTGTCGCGATCTTCCTGATCTGGGGGTCATTCACAGGCTCCAAAATCGTACCGTCCTTCCTGCACGTGTCGGGGCCGTTCATAGGTGAAACCAGTTTCACCTATGAAGCAAAGGATGCTTCTGGTGCAACTGATACCGGCACGGTCAAGGCCATGGTTCACCGGGTGTCTGAACCAGCCGAAATGCCGACGATGGACGAAGCTGCAAATACCGGCTTTGCTAAAGATGCTGCTGAAAAAGTCATATCCTACCGCTCAACCCTGATATCCAAAAGTGATCTTCTGGAAAACCCGAAGGAACAGGAGATTGTTGCTGTAGATGGAAAGCCAATTTCTCCAAATGGCTCCGTGAAAGTCGAATCCGGAGAAGTTCGCATGACGACCAAGGGCAGTTTGGCGTTTGAGCCCACAAAGGGCTTGCAGATGGAGTCGATCTGGCTTCCCGCGCCCGAGGCCGTAGTGCACCGCCTGATAGAAATTTCGAGCGAAGGCTATCAGAACGTGACTTTGGCGGAGAATCTGGGTTGGTCGATTTACCGTGTTATCATAGGCTTTGCTCTTGGCAGTATCGTCGGCATTCCATTGGGCTATGCGATGGGACTCAATGGCTGGTTCCGCGGCTGGTTTGACCCGATTGTCGAGTTCATGCGTCCGGTTCCACCGCTTGCCCTTATCCCGCTGATCATCATCTGGTTCGGCATCTGGGAAACCGGCAAGATATCATTGCTGTTCCTGGCTGCCTTGTGGATCATGGTTATTGCTGCGCGCGCCGGTGTGTCGGGTGTCAGCATTTCCAAGGTACACGCGGCATATTCGCTTGGAGCATCAAAGAGCCAGATTCTGTGGAAAGTGATTGTGCCAAACTCGCTTCCGGAAATCTTTACCGGTGCACGTGTGGCGATGGGTGTTTGCTGGGGCACCGTGGTGGCTGCCGAACTGGTGGCCGCAGAAAAAGGTGCCGGTAAGATGATTATCGCTGCATCCAAGTTCCAGAACACCGACATCGTGCTCATGGGTATCATCCTGATCGGTATCATCGGCTATGGCATCGACATCATGATGCGCATGGCTGAACGCTATCTGGTACCGTGGAAGGGCAAGATCTAGAAAGAAATCGATCCACCCGGATGGATGAAATTGCTCTGGCACTTTGGAAACGATCAGGTTTGCGCTCCGTCAGGGGCCGAAGTTTTACGGCCGCTGGACACAGGCACGTCCTCCTTCTGGTCAAATAGGATCACTGCGGAAACCGTGCTGTGCCAGCTGTCGGAAAACTGGTTGAATGAGTCAATAGTCAGTTCCTTTGGTATCAGCGCAACTTGCAGACCCTCCGGCCCACCTTCATCTCGCAGGTGTGCCCGACTTCATGCCAAGCTCGTGCATGACTTTGCCGACCGCTTTCAAAAACCGCTCTGTTACGGTATCATCTATGGCTCCGATAGTAGCTACTCTGAATCCGCCCGCAGCCCCCGGACAGCCGTCGCCATCCATAATGACGAAGCCGTTTCGGCGCAGTTGCTGGATAAACGATGCCGCAGAATAATGCGTGTCGGCAGGAGGTTTGAACAACGTCAGGTAGCCGCATGTCGCAGTGCCATCTGCAAGAGCAGGCGAGAACCCCAGCTCCGCCATGCCGGCGAGCAACCGCTGGTGATTGTCTTCATAACGTTTGTGCCGCATCTCGGGTCCTCCTTCAAGATAGAGCCGTCGCAATGCAACGCCGCAAGCAGCAATGGCATGCGCCGGAGGAGTACCGGGAAACCAGCCTGTGCGATGAATGCCGTTCCATAATTGAAGCAGATCCAGTGAGGCAGACGGGGAGGTGAACAGACTGTCTGTCAGCAGGTCCCGGCGCACCAAGACAAATGAAAACCCGGGAACGCTTTCAATACCTGCCCAGGGCACGCCTACTACGGCATCCACGGTGCCGGTAGCGAGACTGAGCGGCATGGCGCCGATGCTGGCGCGGCCATCAAGGATAACCTTGCATCCGGCTTCACGGGCAACTGCTGCCAGTTTGGCCACCGGATTGATCAGGCCGGTGGAAATATCCATTTCCGCCAGATAAACTGTCTGTATGTCGGGATCTGCTTGCAGCAGCTTCGCCAGTCGATTGGTCGTAACGGGCTTGAGATCTGAGCCTGCAATATTGTCCACCCGGCGTTTTATGTGGGTCAGGATATCGGTCGCCTGTGCAGCGTGGGGCCCGTGAGCTGCGACCAGCGTCTTGCGCTTGCGTCCTGTCGGTGCCAACGCGCCCAGCACGCTCTCCAGAATTGCGTCGCCGGATAAATGCAAGGGGATGCAGTCATACTCGCTGCTGCCGTGGACAAGCTCGAGCAACTGTTCGGTTACGCCAAGGGTAAGCGACACAAATTCGGTGTCCCGCATGCTCCAGTCAGCCAGCATGGCGAGCTTTACGTCTCGCGACGTAATAACCGGTCCCATGGTCAACAGCCAGGGCATGTCCTCCTGCCCTTCGGGGCCGTTGAAGGAAGAAGAGTATTTTCGGTCTTCGGCCATCGGCATGAATTTGGTATACCTTTGTATGGTGTCGTTTAAATCATAAACCTGATTGTTTCCAAAGAATTAGAGAAATTTTATGAGTTCAATTGAACCCTATTGAGCGAAACACGCTTTAGTTTATGTGTCGCAATCATGTCAGCCATGACTGCCGGATAATCCCGACCCCAAGTCAGTCTACAGTCGCCAGTCGATTGGTGGAAGGCCCCGCTGCGTTAGCCAGTCTCGCGCATGTGCAAATGGACGCGAAGAAACAAACCTGTGTTGTGGTCCGGCACCGCGGGCAAGTGGTGACGGATGAGCGGTCTTGATGACGCAATGCAGCGACGCGTCCAGGCCGGCACCAGCGTTCTGGGCAAACTTGCCCCACAGCATGAAAACTATCGGCGTGGCACGCTCGTTCAGGTGTTGCAGAATTTCACCTGCCAGCGCTGCCCAGCCCAGATCCTTGTGACTGTTTGCCTGGCCGGCCTCTACGCTCAGCGTCACATTGAGCAGCAAGATGCCCGAACGCGCCCACTGGGTAAGGTCGCCGTGGGCCGGCGCAGTGATACCGAGATCGGCCTCCAGGCTTGTGAATATCGTTCGAAGCGACGGCGGTACCCGTTGATCCGTATTTGCCACCGAAAATGCGAGGCCATGTGCAACCCCGGGCGTGGGATAGGGGTCTTGCCCCAGCACAACAGCTCTTACCTGATCCGGTGGCGTCAACTCGAGTGCCTTGAAAACATCTCTGGCTGGCGGCAAAATCTGTACACCTGCCTGCACGCGCGCATCTACCTGTAACGCGGTCTCCATTGCGGCACCGGACATGAAGAAGTCGAGGTCTGTCCAGCTCGAGGTTTGCAGCGCGCCAACCGCCTGGGTGTAAGTGGTTGGCGCAGCTTTCTGATCTTCGGTGTTCATTGTAAAAGACTGTTTTCTTTGCGGGTTGGTAGATGTGGCATCAGCGCGCAAGACATGGTATTCGATTTTGAGGCCCGTTGCAGGGCATACGTTGTGGCGGCATAGAATAGAGGGAATTTAAGTAGATGAAACCAGTAGTCATCATGGTCGGCGCCGACAAGGGCGGCGTTGGCAAAACGACAATTTCACGCGCGCTGCTGGATTACCTGCACCGTCACAATGTTCTGGCCCGGGCATTTGATACGGAGAATCCGCGCGGCACCTTGCACAGGTTCTACCCGGCCATCACCGAGATTATCGATCTGCATAATGTTGCGGATCAGATGAAGGTACTGGATACGCTGGAGACCGCCAAAGTGCCGGTGACAGTCGTGGATCTGAAGGCGGGAAATCTCTCTTACGCCCTGGAAACATTTGAAAAAATTGGCGTTTTGCAGGCCGCCCGGGACGGGGTGTTTGAGTTGGGCCTGATCCACGTGGTTGGTCCGGCTATCGCATCACTGGATGAGCTTCAGGAGGTTACTCCATATGTGGAGGGTCTTGATTACACTGTTGCGCGTAACTTCATCAACGAAACCAATTTTTTTGAATGGGACGAGAAGACTTACAAGCGGTATTTCTCCAACGTGAATGAAGCCCGCGAAATTGTTATTCCAAAGCTCAATGAGATGGCTGCAGAGCAGGTTGACCTTGCTGATGTGACTTACAAAAACTTCATCGACAACAAGGACAGCAAGGGCAAGGCCGCCGACTTCTCGTTCGTGCTGCGTGGCTATGTGAAGAAGTGGTGTTCTGAAATCGACGACGAGTTCGACCAGCTACGCCTGCTGCAGATGCTCATATCGGGAGGTTCCGGGGATTCCGGCAAGTCCAAGGGCTGATCACATCGTTGAGCCGGCACGGTTTTCCGGTGCCAGGGGTTGCGAACGGTTCTGCATGCACGGCAGGCCAATTGTAGCCGGGTAGCAGGTTGTCCGGTCGGACGTTTGCAAGTTTCTGGTATAATAAGCCTGATCTGTGGCGCAATCCGGTTAAGCTGGACTCGTGGCTGGCAACTATTGCGATGATTCGCGGCGTGTAAACGGCTGTCCAGTCATTCCGGGGGTATCAACAGGACGATTTACGTGAGCGAACGAGCGGCAAGTCGGATGTTTGTTGTGTGCTCCGATGAGGCACGCAACGGCAAGACTTTGACTGCGCGCCTGCTGATGGATCATCTGCTGGTGACTGGCCGCAATCCCTATGTGTTTGATTGCGATGAGCCACGCGGCCGCATAAAGGGGTTTTACCCTGATCGTTCTATGCTGATCAGCGTTGAAAAAACCAGTGGTCAGATCAGGCTTTTTGACACAATTCTCGCAGAGCCGGACCGCGACTACGTAGTCGACCTGCCGGCGCACGCGCTGGATACGTTTTTTACGGTTATCGATGATCTCGATTTTATCAACGCGGCGCATGATGTGCGCATCGAGCTGGTCATTGTGTATGTGCTGGACCAGACCGCAATCTCCGTCATGACAGCGAGAGACCTGCGAGGAGCGTATGCTGCAGAGACCTTTTATCTGATCCGCAATGCCTGGAACGGTAATCCGCTTGTCACACGCCAGGCGCGCGAAGTGTATGAAGAGATTGAGCCGGACACCGTGTTCAACCTGCCATTGCTTGACCGTCAGACGATGCTGGTTGCCGAAGACCCGCCGTTTTCATTCATCGAATTTCAGGATGGCCGCTACACCACGCTGCAACCGGCAATGCGGCTGCGCCTGCGATCTTTTCTGTCGGAGGTATTCAGGCAGTTCCAACGTCGGGAACTATCGCTGGATCTGGGCTCGCTGAAAAAACTGGGCCTGATTTAAGGCCTGTCATCAATTGAGCCAAATGATTGCCCCAGCGAGATGGATTGCACCGAGGAATGCGATAGCCCGTTTGTCATATCTGGTTGCAATTGCGCGGTATTGTTTGAGTTTTGCGAAGAAATTCTCGATCAGATGGC
>JBDNEZ010000152.1:0-2969 GCA_041690095.1 Anderseniella sp. | reverse complement strand
TACCTGAGGTCATGGCCTGAACCGTTAAAATGACAATATCGGATCAACAACAGTTTTCCATTGAAGTTCATCAGTCCACTACGGGCATAGAACCTGAATCATGGGATAAATGCGCCAATCCGCCATGGCGTCCATACAATCCATTTGTACGTCATGCGTTTCTGAAGGCACTTGAGACGTCCGGTTCGGCTGTCGCTGAAACCGGCTGGCTCGGGCAGCACATGCAGTTGAAGTCCGGTGCCGGGGAAACTATCGCGGTCATGCCGTGCTATCTGAAGAACCACTCACAGGGCGAGTATGTCTTCGACTATGGCTGGGCCGAAGCCATCCAGCGTGCCGGCGGGCATTATTACCCCAAGCTACAGATTTCCGTGCCGTTCACACCGGCATCCGGTCCGCGAGTGCTGGTCGCCCGGCAGGATCAGCTCAAGCAGTGCCGGGCGGCCATGGCTGATGCATCAGATCAACTGGCGGCACGTCTGGGGGCTTCGTCAGCCCACATGACCTTCATTGACGAGGACGAGTATGCCGATTTCGGTGAACTGGGATGGTTACAACGCAACGACACGCAGTTTCACTGGCACAACAATGACTTTTCATCGTTTGATCAGTTTCTTGGCGCCCTTTCATCCCGCAAACGAAAGAACATCCGCAAAGAACGTGAGGCGGTGGCTCGCAGCGGACTGCAGATCCAGGTTCTGACCGGCAAGGAGATAACCGAAGACCACTGGGACAATTTCTTTCACTTCTACGTCGACACAGGCGATCGCAAATGGGGCACCCCGTATCTTACCCGGGAGTTCTTTTCATCTGTGGGTGAAAGCATGGCCGACGATATTGCGCTCGTCATGGTGCGCAACAATGGCCGCTGGATTGCCGGTGCCATCAACTTTATCGGTGGTGAAGCACTGTATGGCCGCAACTGGGGATGCATTGAACATCACGACTTCCTGCATTTCGAAGTGTGCTATTACACGGCAATCGAGTTTGCCATTGCATGCGGCCTGAAACGGGTTGAAGCAGGTGCGCAAGGACCGCACAAGCTGGCGCGGGGCTACCTGCCCGTCACAACACGGTCAGTTCACATGATACAGGATCCTCGCCTGCATTCGGCCGTCGCTGACTATCTGGACATGGAGCGCAAATCCGTGGCCCGCGACAACAAGCTGATTGAGGCACACCACTCACCGTTCAAAAAGGGAGAACGTGAGGAAGATTATTGAGGCTTGGCGCTCTGCGCCTTTTTGAGTTAGTCATCTGCAATCTTTTTTCATATCGGGGATAGCCAAATGACCGCATACGACGACAGCAATGTATTCGCCAAAATTCTGCGGGGTGAATTGCCAAGCCACCAAATTTACGAGGACGACAAGACAATCGCGATCATGGACATCATGCCGCGCGCAAATGGCCACTGCCTGGTCATCCCCAAGACGGCATCGCGGAATCTGCTCGATATTGCACCGGACGACCTCAGCGCAGTGATGGCCACCGTGCAGAAAATGGCGCATGCCGCACTAACGGCATTTGACGCCGACGGCATCACCATTCAGCAGTTCAATGAAAGCGCCGGAGGACAAGTGGTGTTTCATACCCATGTTCATGTCATTCCACGCCATGAAGGTGTCAAACTGCGTCCGCCTGCCGCCGAGATGGCAGATCAGGACAAACTGGCGCAAGCGGCCGAAAGCTTGCGTAACGCGCTGGCAAATCAGACCGGGTAGAGCCGTCCCGGATTATCCGAGCAACAGGTGCAACAGAGCCAGTGCGATGACGGTCGCGAAGGTGCCGAGCTGGATCGAGCGTTTCGTGGTATAGAAAACCCCGATGCCAATCGCTATTGCAGCCAACTGTCGTTCAACTGCAATCATCGACAGTACACCGGAAGGCGCCATGACCATGCGGACCACCAATGCGGCCACCAGCGCCGTCGATACAGCGCGAACCCACAGCAACAGGTCACTTTCGGGATTAATGCGGGATACCGCGACCACTGCCAATGCCCGCCACACATAGGTGGCGATGAGGCCAGCGGGGATCATTGCGGCGACGACCAACGCCGTTTCGATCATTTCAACAATCCCTTGCGGCGCGGCCTGAAACACAAAAATGCAAGCGTTCCTCCGCCAAGCCCCGCGATCAGCAGATCAAATTCAGGTGCATAGTTGCGCGCCACGGGCAGCAACAGGCAGCCGAACGCAATTGCAGCGTAGTCGAAGCGCCATTTTGCCCCTGCAAGCAGTGAGATTATGAAGAATGCAGGTGTGAAGAACACCATCGCTGCGGCCAGAGTGGCAGGCAGACTGTGTGCCAGGTAATATCCGAGCGGAACGACCAGCATCATCATCCCCATCAAGGTGGTCCCCAGTCCGACTAGCCAGGGGAGTTGCCTTGGTGCGGAAACCTCATGCAATCGGGTCACTGACATCACCCAGACGGTAACGGCTGTAAAATATGCAAGTGCGAACTCAGGCGGCCGCGCAGCGTGTTTCAACCTGACCTGTGCCAGCACTCCGATGGTCATGGGAAGCAAACGAACCGCCGTGAGTGACACAGCTGCGGCAATCAGGGGCAGAGCTACGCCGGATTGCCACATGGTCACAAACAACACCTGTCCGGGAAGCGCCCATATCAAAGGGACGGTCGCGACACCGGCAAGCAACGGGAAACCGACATCGTTGATCAACGCACCGAAGCCGATGAACGAACAGGCCATGACCAGTCCCGGCAGGGAAAAAGCGGCCCGAATGCCGTCGAGCATCCCGGTCCAGTCATAGGAAGTGCTGACATCATCGCTGTCGGATTGTGCAGTTTGCCTCATGGCTGCATGTCTACTGCCGGCACAGGGCTGACCGCAACCCGCGCAACCGCATGGTTTGCATGCGAAAACGCCGGACCTGTTCAGGTCCGGCGCAAAACTCGTTGCGGTCTATCTAAAGCTTTGGAAGCGATCAGTTTTATGAATTTTG
>JBDNEZ010000151.1:0-5758 GCA_041690095.1 Anderseniella sp. | reverse complement strand
TCTCTGGCAGTTCACGCGGTATCTGGCGCGCATGTGTGGCCGGAGCCAGTAATGAAAACCAGCAATTAATTTACACTGCCTCTACCGCCCTGCAAAATCGATCGATTTCAGTGTCGGTATTGAAGTAGTGGACAGACGCCCTGACCAGCCCCGACAACCCTCGTTCGCCAAGGTCCAACCGCGCAGAGGAAAGCTCGGAAACCGATACGTTGATCCCTTGAGCACGAAGCTGCTCCGCAACATCCGAAACCGCGACCCCGTTTTTCTGAAATGTGACGATGCCGCATTTCTGGCGCCCCTGATCGCAAACCGAAACGCCCCTGATCTGAACAAGTTCTTTGCGAAGGCTGGATGCCAGGCGTGCGACACGTTGTTCTATGGCTGGAATCCCGATTTCACGTGCATACCGCACCGCTGTCATAAGCCCGACGCGACCTGCGACGTAGCTTTCCCAATTTTCAAACCGCTTTGCGCCTGCAGCAAACTCGTAGCTGTCAGGCCCGGTCCAGGTTGCCGAACGCAGGTCAATAAAAGGAGGATCGATTTTCTCAATTATTCGACGGCTAACGTAGAGAAATCCAGTTCCACGCGGCCCACGCAGAAACTTCCGGCCCGTTCCAGATAAAACATCGCAGCCAATCTCTGCCACATTGACCTCGACTTGTCCGACGGACTGGCACGCATCCAGCATGTAGATAATGCCAAACTTATTGGCAACCCTGCCAACTTCAGCAGCCGGGTTCACCAGCCCACCCTGGGTCGGCACATGCGTAATTGCGATAAGCTTGGTGCGAGGTGTGATCATCGATTCAAGTGCGGAAACGTCAATCTGACCGAACGCGTCAGAGGGCACGACATCAATTTCGATTCCGCGCCGCCTGGCTTGTTGTAAAAATGCAAGATAGTTGGACACATACTCCGAACCATGGGTCATAACACGATCACCTGCTTCAAGCGGCAGGCCGTAAAAAGCCATGTCCCAGGCGCGCGTCGCATTCTCAACATATGCAATCTCATCTGGTGCGGCGTTCAGCAGACCCGCAAATTCCGAGTAGAATGCCTGAAGGTCACGCTCTGCCCGGCGCTCGGCTTCATAACCGCCGACTTCATTCTCGAGCTCGAGGATATCGGCTACAGCCTGAAAAACCGGCTGCGGCATAAGCGATGCTCCGGCATTGTTGAAATGCAAGACCCTCTCGCAAGATGGAGTGTCCGCCCGCACTTTTTGTATGTCGATCATATGATTGTTCCTTATACCAGATCTCAGTAACAGCTCAGCCAAGCATCCGTTTACCCTTTGGGTCATGAAACGGCTGCAGGCTGATATCGGCGGCAATCTCCTTGCCCTCGACCATAACCGAATAAGTTCCTTTTTGGATTGCCTGCCTGTCTGTCATACCCTCAGGAAGCATCAGAAAACACAGCCCGACCGCAGACCCGACACTATATCCATAAGCCCCGGCTGTGACATAGTCCGCGACCTTGCCATCCCGCAACACCGGTTCGTTGTGATGCAAAAGCGGGCCGGTGTCGCGCAGCTTGAGCGAACACAGGAACGGGCCGTTGTTTGCTGCCCTCCGCTCCAGATAGGCATCGCGTCCGACAAAAGTGGTTGCCTTGTCGGGCTTGCAAGCAAACTCAAGCCCGATCTGATTGGGGACTCGGTATAGGCCATGTCCGGCGAAATCCGGGGACCGGGCGACGTTATTTGCGGATTATTCCACTAATGTCTGCTGACCCATCGAGTGTGGCATCCAGGTCTATTTGATCTTCACCTGGAACACATATTCGCTTGAACCGAAACGGGTCCGCATCCAGCGGAACAGTGGCATCAAGCCCCATTTTCGCACCGAAGCCTTCTTCGGTCGACGGGTCCAACTTTGAGCCTTGCGTTCCTTCAAGTACGACCATGTCCCGATCTGCCTGAAACCGGGTGGCCACAGCCCATTCGACCATTTCAGCATCATAAATATCGACTTCCTGGTTCACGACAACAACATGCTTGATGTCATAATGTGCCGCAAAGGCTGCCAGTATCACATTCTTCGCTTCACCGCGCTGACGCGGCGTCATCTGAACGTATAAATGATAGCGGCATGTCCCACCGGGTGCGAGATGAACGTTATGCACGTTTGGAAACATCGACTGAATTGTATTCAGAATGGTCGCTTCACGCGGGATCCCACCCAGGATCAGATGCTCCAGCCCTCCACCAACAATGGTGTGGAACAACGGATGGCGACGCGAAGTAACACAATCGACCTCAATTACATGGCGGTCCGCTCGCTTGCCATAATACTGCGGAAACTCGCCAAACGGTCCTTCCGGGTGCATGGTATTGGCCAGCAATCTGCCCTCGATAACAATTTCACTCTGTGCCGGCACCCGGATATCCTTTGTATGACAGCTCACGACCTCCAGTGGCACGCCACCCAGGGCCCCCGCTATCTCAAGCTCATCCACGTCGATTGACACAATGGCCTGTGACGACAACAGGCATGCAGGCGATGCCCCGATAACCACTGCAACCTCCAGATCGTCACCATTTTCCTCGGCTGCACTGAAATATGACAACGTATGGCGTGGCAACAGCAGCGCACCCAGTTCGCGCGACCCCGATACCTGCAGTCGGTGAATTGAGACGTTCTGAATACCGCTGCGTGGATCCCGGCAAATCAGAAGACCCGCAGTGATATAGGCTCCATTGTCATGCTCGTTGTGGGTGGGTATCGGCAGGTCCTGCAAAAGGTCGATATCGTCGCCCAGTTTGATCACTTCCTGACACGGAGCGTCATCGACTTCCTGGCAGGGAACTGGATGGGCTGCAGCACTTTGGAATTCGCCGAGAAGGTTTTCAGGCTGTATGCCCAATGCTTCCGCCATCCATTCGCGCCTCGACAACAGACCGGATATAACCGTCCCATCTGTACACCCGTGCGGCGCGGGCGCCACCAGGGCTTGCGTGCCGTCCAGTCGATTGGCAAGTCCAGCCACCCCGAAGCGCAGCTTTGCGCCTGGTTTTGCAACAGCAAGTCTGTCTGATTCATCCAGCCGCATCAGCCAGTCGCGCAGATCCATATCCCTACGAAACCTGGGGGCATCGCCGCCAGACCGCTGGTTGTGTTCGTCCTGATTTTGCATTTGCAGCCTTCCTGTTACAAAGAGCATAGAAAGGCCGGGAGATAAATTCTATTAATATTGGCTGATCAATGATATCGCGATTTGCTAACATCATGATGGGCAGGAGCAGGGAAATCCATGGAGTTGCGGCAACTTCAGTACTTCACGGTCGTGTACGAGGAAGGGTCCCTGACGCGGGCTACCCAACGTCTCAATGTAGTGCAGCCGGCACTCAGCCTGCAGATTTCCAAACTCGAAGATGAATTGGGCCGCAAGTTTTTTATCAGAACCTCGAAAGGCATGGTGCCGACCGAAGCCGGCATCGAGGCCTACGGACTGTTCAAAAATGTGCTCCGGGATATATGCGATGCCCGGCAGCAACTGGACGACAGCGTTGGCCAGGTACGTGGCCGCGTTGCCATAGGTGTTGTCTCTTCTGTCGCGCACAATTCGCTCGCCGACACGCTCTTGCGATTTCATCACAAGTATCCAGACGTCGAAGTACAGGCAACTGGAGGCTATACAACCGAGCTGATTGAACTACTGCGCACAGCACACCTCGACCTGGTAATTGTAAATGCCGCCCCCGAAGTCAAAGGCGCGCAAATGGTCGATATAATCAAAGAAGACCTTGTACTGGTCGGCGCGGCGTCCAATCCACTGGCAGTCAACTTCCCGATAAAATTTCCGGATATCAACAAGTTCAAACTGGTGCTGCCCTCGCAGCGTCACGGCCTTCGAAATATCATGAACCATAGTGCTTCAATGCAGAACTTCGCGCTCGCGCCACTTATGGAAATCGACGATCTGAAGCCACTTGAAGAATTTGTCGCCAATTCTGATTTCCTTACTGTCCTACCCCCCCTGGCGGTGCATCGGGCGCTGTGCGCCGGCACTCTCAAGGCATATCCGATTACACCTGGAATTCCACGACGACTCGTCTATATGACGCCAAAAGATCGCAAATTGTCACGTGCGGCCAGCCTTTTGATCCAGGAAATCCGGGAAGCCATGATTGATTTTTCCAACAATATCTCAATGGCACTCAATGCGAAAAACTGAGGCAAAGCCATATCTCGACGCTATACCTACCTTCACCACAACATTCTTCCCTGCCCCGACCCGAACGTCCAGTATCAACGGCAAGAGGAGTACCTGATGAACAGTAACAACAGACTTGTCGTCGGAATATCCGGTGCCTCAGGCGTAATTTATGGCATTCGTCTGCTTCAAATCCTAAAAGACCTGCCGGTAGAAACACATCTTGTGATCTCGCGTTCGGCCGAAATCACCGTGGCGCATGAAACCAGCTGGAAAATCTCTGACATTGGTTCACTGGCTGATTACAAGTATAAACAGGACGACATCGGTGCTGCAATTTCCAGCGGATCGTTCAAGACACTGGGAATGGTGATAGCACCCTGCTCAATTCGCACTGCTTCCGAAATCGCGACCGGCGTGACCTCTACACTGCTGACCCGTGCCGCAGATGTAGCTTTGAAGGAACGCCGTCGCCTGGTGCTGATGATCCGCGAGACTCCGTTGCATCTGGGGCACCTGCGCACGCTTTCCACGCTGAGCGAAATCGGTGCCGTGATCGCTCCACCGGTACCGGCGTTTTATGCCAAACCAACCTCTCTCAACGATATGATAGGCCATTCGCTGGGACGGGTAATGGACATGTTTGACATTGAGACAGGTACGGCCCACCGCTGGAAAGACACCAACGCAGAGTCAAAGGCATAGAGTTACCAGATTCTCGACAGACGCCGGTGACGCGGTATACCCCGGAGACAGGGCCAGGAACTTCTGCAGATTGGCTTTCATTGCGGCATGCCCGCTTGGTGCAGGAGCGCAAAGTTCATTCTCCCGCTCCACATACAGACCATACAACATGTCCTGTTGCAGACGTTCAGCCTCAATTTCCCATTTCTGGATTGCCGAGCGCAAGCGTTCGCGGGGTTTGTCGTCAAGGATGTCCCATCCCTTTAACCGGCGACGGACTGCGCGCAACGGGCGCACAATCTCGCGGTGCCAGGGGGCAACTGCCTGTGCACAAATTTGTGCACCCTCATCCGAGATCGCACAGCCCCTGCAACCCAACCACAACCCGAACAATAACAGGTTCACATCTGCTGCAGATGCCTCCTGAATTTCCAGGCACAAGTCGCGCACACCATCGCGTCCGTAGCAGGTGATGGAATAAGTCCAGAACGGATGGTCGACCGGATGTTCCTTTCCAGTGTTCATTCAGATTTCGCCATTTTTCGACATACTTGATAAGAACCCATCAGATGAGATCATGGCAATGTGCTTTGCCACCGCTTCAGGTCGGGCAGTTTCACGATGACTATCCCGGATCTATGCAATATCCCTTACCTTAGCCATGCTTGCGCGAACCGTCGGGTTCAGTAAATGCTGTTATACCAAAGAAACTGACGCGGGTTTTAGTCCGGCAATCGTTGCACAGTTTTCGAAAACTGCAGCAGCCAGAATTTGAAAGATCAATGGTGGGCTGCAATGCTGCCAGGTTTGTACGCCTCACATAAATGCGGCAATTTCAAACCGACACTGACACCGTCCAACACCACACGAGCAGGCTTCCGGCAGAAGGTATGTATTGGGCAAACCCCGCCTC
>JBDNEZ010000150.1:0-21946 GCA_041690095.1 Anderseniella sp. | reverse complement strand
CGGAATTGGTCGCGTGGCTCCTGTCGCCGTCCCGAGCAGCGCGTACCATGCTCGCCCGTGCATCCTGAAAGGGAAGTGCGGGCGAGCGACCATTTCAAGTCCTGTGTGTCTGACCCTGCAAGCCTGATCCGAAGTGTCTCCCGCAAATACGTACAGACAAGATCACCAGGCAATAAACGCTTTAGAGCGTCATCCGATCAGATGGAATCATCTGTTCGGATAAAGATGCTCGATTCCAAAGTGTTAGAGCAATATCCATCCGTATGGATGGATATTGCTCTAGAATCCACGCCTGACCCAGGTTTCGAAGGCATCCAGCCACAGTTTCAGAAACTTCCCGGTCTCGTCATCGGCGAGACTGCCGTCATCGGCAAATTTGCTGGGGGCCGATCCCACGAACACTTCCGGCTTGGACATGGTCAGGGCCGACAGGCCCACCAGGTTCTGGCGTAGGTGGTATTGTGAGCGCGCAGTGCCAACCGGTCCCCCCGAAGCACCTACGATACCGACCGGTTTGTTGCTGAACGGTTGCTGCTTGACGCGGCTAATCCAGTCAGTTGCGTTTTTCAAACCGCCCGGTATGGAGAAATTGTACTCCGGCGTCGCAATGATGACGCCGTCTGCCGCCCGGATCCTGTCGGCCAGATCGCTTACGATCAGCGGTACTCCGGATGCGTCCTCATCATCACCATTATACACCGGAATACCGTTCAGGGTAGCGATTTCGATCGCCATGCCGGGATCAGCCATGGTCTGCATGGCGCGCAGCAGGCTGGTGTTGAATGACTTGCTTCGTAAGCTGCCGGAGATGGCAACGATGTTCAGATTGGTTGACATTAAATCGCTTTCAGGTTTCTGGGAGTGAGGAATGGTCTCCAACGGGTTACCGTATCAGTACGTTGCACGGCCCCCTGACAGATCAAAGACGGCACCGGTGGTAAAGCTGTTTTGTGGCGACACAATCCAGGCAATCATGTTTGCAGCTTCTTCTAGTTGCAGGAACCTGTTGCGGGGTATCTTGGACAGCATGTAGTCGATGTGCTCCTGCTTCATCTGGTCGAAGATTCTGGTCCTGGCGGCAGCAGGTGTTACGCAGTTTACCGCAATGTCCTGACCGGCCAGCTCTTTGCCAAGTGATTTTGTCAGGGCAATCACGGCTGCCTTGGAGGCTGAATAGGCCGATGCATTGGGATTGCCTTCCTTGCCTGCAATCGACGCAATGTTGCAGATGCGACCATAGCCACGTTCAATCATGCCGGGAACCAAAGCCTTGTTGACGTAAAACGTGCCGTTCAGATTGATATCGATTACCTGGCGCCAGGCGGCTGAATCATAGTCTGCCACGGTCGCGTTAGGCCCGGCTATGCCGGCGCTGTTGACCAGAATGGAAACCGGTCCCAACGCGGCTTCCGTGGCAGCAAGTGTTGTTGCAATTGCGGCCTCATCGGTCACATCTACAGCAAATCCCGCGGCATCACTGCCCAGATCGGCTGCCGCCTTCCCGGCGAGCGGCCCGTCCATGTCCCACAGCGCTGTCCGGGCACCTGCGCTGGACAGTGCCTGAGCTGCGGCTAGGCCGATGCCTTGTGCGCCACCGGTTATTACGGCCACCTGGCCAGCAAGATCAATCTGCGTCATATCGTGAAACTATCCATTGTTGTGAAACAGTCAGGCCATATCGAACAGCAGAAACTCGGCTGCGTCGAGAGCCTTGATGGCAATTTTCGGTTCACCGGATATGGCAAGCCCGTCACCGCGGCGCATTTGCTCGCCGTTCACCAGCAATTCGCCTGTTACCAGTTGAATCCACTGGCCGCGGCCGGTTTTCGGGTGGAAGCTTACGTGTTCGTTCGTGTCCAGCAAGCTGGCATAGATGTCGGCCTGCTGGTGAATTTTCAATACTCCATTGCCGGGCGTTGCCGATATCACCAGTTTAAGCTTGTTGTGGCGCTCATCGCGATCAAAATGACGCTGCTCATAAGACGGCTCAAGCCCGGTTTTGTCCGGCGTGATCCATATCTGCAGAAAGTGTACCGGATCGGTCCCGGAGGCATTGAATTCCGAGTGCCTGATCCCGGTGCCGGCAGACATGCGCTGAACATCACCTGGCCGGATTACAGATCCGGTGCCAAGCGAATCCTTGTGCTCAAGCGCGCCGTCCAGCACATAGGAAATGATCTCCATGTCGGCATGGCCGTGGGTATCAAATCCGCCTCCAGCGGAGACAGTGTCTTCATTGATGACCCGCAGCGGACCAAAGCCCATGTGCTGCGCATCGTGATACTCGCCAAAGGAAAAACTGTGCCTTGATTTCAACCAGCCAAAATCGGCCTGGCCGCGTTGTTCTGAAAGTCTGTGCTGCAGCATTGTGCTGTCTCCTGATGCCGGCATAGTTGAGCCGGAAAACGATTGAGTGGTCTGAATTGGAAGATAGTTCGCCATCTTGTTGAGACAATCATACAAAATATATACGCTTTGTTACGTTTTGCGTTACAATATCATATGGATCGATTCGATAGCATGAAGGCTCTGGTCGCCGCCGTTGACGAAGGTGGCTTTGCTGCAGCCGGACGCAGGCTCGGTCTGTCACGGGTCCAGGTATCGCGGCTTGTGATGGCACTGGAAGATCATCTCGGCGCACAATTGCTGGTGCGTACCACGCGGACCATGGCACTGACCGAAGCCGGGCAGGTGTTCGTCGAACGCGCTCGCATCCTGATCAACGACATGGCCGAGGCAGAAGCTGCCACCGGTGACCTGACCGGAGAGTTGAAGGGTCTGTTGCGGATCAACGCCCCGATGACGTTCGGGGTCAGTCATGTCGCGCCTGCGGTAAACGATTTCATGCGCCAGCACCCTCAGATTACTGTCTCTCTCAACGTCAATGACCGCTTTGTCGACCCTTATGAAGAAGGCTTCGACATAACCTTACGTATCGGTGATCTGGAGCCGTCATCGCTGATTGCCAGAAAAATCTGTCCGATCCGCAGGCTGTTGTGCGCCAGCCCCGGCTATCTGGAAGATCGCGGTCGCCCACGCACACCTGCCGACCTGGCCAACCATGCCATCCTGCATTATGGCCACTTCGGCAACGATCTGAACTGGCCGTTGCGCGGACTTGGCGGTTCAAACCGTCTGCCGGTCTCGCCGGTCCTGTGCTCGAATAATGGCGATGTCCTGAAAATGGCCAGCCTGGCGGGCCAAGGTATTGCCCTGTTGCCGGCTTTCATCGTTGCTGACCAATTGGCCGGCGGCACCCTGCTGCCGGTCCTGGAAGGCTTCGAGCCAGCGCCGGTTGCGCTGCACGCAGTGTATCCGCCGGACAAGTACCGTCCGGCAAAAACCCGCGCCTTCGTTGATTTCGTGAGTGAAAGGTTCCGCAAACGCCCGCCCGGCGGCCCGGTGTGAAGCTCAGGGCGGGGTTTCAGGCTTCCTGATTGTCTTGTAAGCGGCAAGTGCGGCATTGCGGGTTTCGCCCAGGTCGATGATCGGCCGGGGGTACGAACTGCCCGGTACCACGCCGGCGCTGGCGAGTATGTCAGCCGGCGCCAGCCACGGTTTATGAATGTACTTGGCGGGCATTTTCTGTAGCTCGGGCACCCAGCGCCGCACATAATCGCCCCGCCTGTCGAATTTTTCCCACTGCAGAACCGGATTGAAAATCCGGAAATAGGGAGCCGCGTCCGCGCCGCACCCGGCAACCCACTGCCAGCTTGCCGAGTTCGCGCCGATATCTGCATCGACCAGCGTATCCCGGAACCACTGTTCGCCGAGCTGCCAGGAAATGCGCAGGTTCTTGACTAGGAATGAAGCCACGATCATGCGAACCCGGTTGTGCATCCACCCGGTTGCCCACAGTTCCCGCATGCCTGCATCGACGATGGGAAATCCGGTCATCCCCCGTTGCCAGCAGTCCAGTTTCCCGGCATCCTGCCGCCATGGAAAGTCGGTAAATTCCGGCTTGAACGGGTCGGTTGGCAAAGTCGGCCAGTGATGCAGAAGATGGTATGAGAATTCCCGCCACAGGAGTTCTTTCTCAAACACCTGACTGCCCCGGTCAATGTTTTGGGGTGCAGTAGCGACCGCGTGCTGCGTGGCGCTCCAGCACTGCAACGGGCTGATCTCGCCAAAGTGCAGGTGCGGCGACAGCCGGGACGTGCCAGCCACACCCGGCAGATTACGTGCCTCGGCGTAATCACCAACTGCCTGGTCCAGAAAGTGTAGCAGCTTTTCGTGGGCGCCGGCCTCGCCCGGCGACCAGCGTCCGGCAAACCGTGCAGCCCAGTCAGGTCGGCCCCGATAGAGACCAAGGTCATCCAGGCTGTCGTTGGCTATGTCTGCGGTATGGAAGTCAATGCTGGTTGGCACCGGTCGCGGCCCGCTTGAGGGCGGGTTGGCGAGACACTTTCGTGAAAATGGCGTGTAAACCTTGTAAGGGCCACCACTGCCTGTCCGGATGGCTTCCGGCTGGTGCAACAGAAACCCGGAAAACCGTTTGCAATCAGCGCCATTGCGCCCGCACGCCGATGCGACTTGTTTTTCCAGTTTATCGGACCAGGGTGCATATCCACGCGAAAAATGCACAGCTTTCGCGCCGGTCTGAGCGATCATCTGGCCAAGCAACTTGCCGGGCTCGCCGCGGCGAATGATCAACCTGCCGCCGAGTCTTTCAAGCGACGAGGCCAGCGAAGCCAGCGATCTGTGCAGCCACCAGCGCGATGCACCACCCATGACAAATCCGCCCGGGGTCACATCATCAAGAATATAGACCGGTAAAACCGGATGCCCGGATGCCAACGCAGCATGCAGGCTGGCATTGTCGCCCAAGCGCAGATCCTGGGTGAACCAGACGATTATGGGTTGGCCGCTCACTGGGGATCCCGCATTGGTTTTCAACAGACTGGAGTTCATATCAAAGGAGGCAAAAATAATCTGCCTTGGTAGTACTGGTCAGCAAACGCAGAAATCGGGCTTGCGGTTCACCCGCTTATACCAAAGGAACTGACTATTGACGCATTTGATGGTGTCAAATCCGTTCACTCTGGCAGGCGCGGTGCGCAGCGCGATGCGGTGCATCTCGCAAGTGCCGCAACGCACCGGATGGACGGATTTGGCCCACCGAAGGCCGGTTTTTCGCGCCCGCTGGACTGCGTTATGCTCCACTTGTGGTCAACCAGACCACGGCGCGAAGCATGCCTGGCCAGCAAACGCGAAAAATCGGTCAAATGGGTCAACAGTCAGTTCCTTTGGTATTAGTTGCCGGAGGCGTTCATTGCCCCGCTTTGGGCCCGGGACTCCAGAAGCCGGGTCAGCCAGTCCGGGTCCATTTCGGGAACCGAAGACAACAATAGTTGCGTGTAGTCGGGGTGCGGCGGTGACAGGATGTCATTCTTCATGCCCTGCTCAACCACGCGGCCCTGGAACATCACCACGATCTGGTCCGAGATAGCCTTCACCGTGGCAATGTCGTGCGTGATGAACAGATAGGTGATGTTGAATTCTTTCTGCAAGCGCAGCAGAAGTTTTAGAATGCCTTCCTGCACGATCTGGTCCAGCGCAGATGTAACCTCGTCACAGATGATCAGTTCAGGGTTTGCCGCAAGGGCGCGCGCAATGCAGATGCGCTGCTTCTGGCCACCTGAAAGTTCATTAGGCAGCCGTTCCATGAAGCTGTCGTCCAGCTCAATCATACTGAGTAGTTTGGAAATTCGTTCATCGAGCTTTTTGCCGGACAGGCCCAGGTAGAATTCAAGCGGCCGGCCAATAATATCGCGCACCGTGTGTTTGGGATTCATGGCGGTATCGGCCATCTGGTAGATCATCTGAATGCGGCGCAACTGATCCTTCGAACGGTCCTTGAGAGCCAGAGGCAACGGCTCGTCATTAAACAGCACATCACCTTTGGTCGGCGGCAACAGGCCGGTGATCACCCGTGCCATTGTTGATTTGCCTGATCCGGATTCTCCAACCACTGCCACGGTGGATCCACGCGGGACATCCATGGTTACATCTTCCAGCACCTTGATGGCGCCGCCATAGCTGGCATCGACGCCATTTACCCGCAGGATAATATCTTCGCTGGTTTCCTGGGGTTTTTCCAGCGAACGCACTGCCCACAATGATTTGGTATATGCCATCTCCGGCTTTGTCAGCATCTGACGGGCAGGTGCATCTTCCACGGTTTCGCCGTAGCGCAGAACCTTGATGACGTCTGCCATCTGGGCCACGACGGCAAGGTCATGGGTAATGTAGATCGCCGCCGTCTGGAATTGCTCGACAATGTCGCGCATGGCGGCCAGCACTTCAACCTGGGTGGTCACGTCAAGCGCCGTGGTGGGTTCATCGAATATGATCAGGTCGGGCCGCGATGACATCGCCATGGCGGTCATTGCGCGTTGCAACTGGCCACCGGAGACCTGATGCGGATAGCGTTCGCCAATCGTGTCGGCATCCGGCAGTTGCAGTGCTGCAAACAGCTCACGAGCATCGGATTTCGCTTCGTCCGCCGGGCGCAGGCCATGGTCGACAGTTGCTTCAACGCATTGATCGATCAGCCGATGCGCCGGATTGAAAGATGCCGCAGCACTTTGTGCTACATAGGCGATGCGTGAGCCATGCAATTGGCGCAGATGCGCATCATCCATCTCGCGCAGATTCAAGCCGTCAAACTCGATCGTGCCTTGCGTAATCCGGCAGCCGGGTTGTGCATATCCCATCGCCGCCTTGCCGAGCGTGGATTTGCCCGCGCCGGACTCGCCGATCAGCCCCATGATCTCGCCGCGATGCAGCTTCAGGTCGACACCCTTGATGATCGGGTGCCAGACATCATCGGAAAATCCCTCGATGTGAATATTGCGCATATCCAGCAGCAGGTCACCTGCAGTGCGATTTTCCGGGTCACTTTTCATCGCGGATACCACTTGTCTTGTGCAGGAACCAGTCGACCACGAAGTTGACCGCCACCGTCAACAGCGCAATGGCGCAAGCCGGCAATAGCGGGGTCATGGCTGCTTTCATGTCATACTCGGCAAATGAAATCAGCTGGGCGTTCTCGCGCACCATCGAGCCCCAGTCAGCCGTCGGCGGCTGGATGCCGACCCCAAGAAATGACAGCGACGCTATGGTCAGGAACACGAAACAGAACCGCAAGCCGAATTCGGCAACCATCGGCGGCAGGATATTGGGCAGTATGTCGCGCCGCATGACCCAGGTCAGCGATTCACCGCGCAGCCGCGATGCCTCCACATAATCCATGACGACAACGTTCAGCGAAACCGCGCGGGCCAGCCGGAACACCCTGGTGGCATCCAGTACCGCGATGATAATGATCAGGTTGATAACGTTGGAGCCGAAGATCGACAGCAGCATCAGTGAGAAAATCAGGCTTGGTATTGCCATCAGGACATCCACAAAGCGGCTGAGGGCCTGATCCAGCCAGGACCGGTTGATAGCCGCCATAACGCCGAGACTGCCACCGATCAAGAAGGACAGCGCTGTCGTTGCCACAGCAATCCCGATGGTGTTGCGCGCGCCATAGACAAGACGCGACAGCACATCGCGCCCGAGCTGGTCGGTTCCAAACCAGAATTCGGAACTCCATGGCGCATAAGGCGTCTCGAATATTTCACTTTCACCATAAGGCGCGACGAAGGGAGCAAACACCGCAACGACCATATAGCAAGCAATCACGATCATGCCGAACCAGGCTGTAACCGGTGCCTTTTTCAGGCTTCGCCAGGTGCGGTCCCACCATGTTCTGCGCAGTGCGACCGATGCTACCTCGCCAGCGGCGGAATATGTCTGGTCATCGGTGCTCATCTTGGATGCAACAGCCTCGGATTGGTTACGATGGATACAATGTCGGCAAACAGATTGAGCAGGATATAGGTGGCCGCAAAGATCAGTGCGCAAGCCTGCACCACAGGGATATCACGCGTCGTTACAGCATCCACCATCAACTGCCCGACGCCGGGATAGACGAACACTACTTCCACCACGACCACGCCGACCACGAGGTAGGCAAGATTGAAGGCAATCACGTTGACGATCGGTGCCCAGGCATTGGGCAGAGCGTGCCTGATGATGACGCTGGATCTGGAAATGCCCTTCAGCCGCGCCATTTCAATATACGGGCTGGCCAGCAGATTGATGATGGCGGCTCGCGTCATCCGCATCATGTGCGCCACAATCACCAGCGTCAGTGTCAAAGCCGGCAGCGCTGTCATGTATATCCTGTCGATCAGGTCAGTGGATTCGCGGACATTTGCCAGCGAGGGAAATACTTTCCACAGTGTCGCCAGTACCAGTATCAGGATGTAGGCGACGAAGAATTCGGGGAACGAAATTGTTGTCAGCGTCGTTGCGTTGACCATGCGATCGTAAAACGAATTGCGATACAGAGCAGCCGTGATGCCCAGTGTAAGCGCCAGCGGCACGGCTATAACTGCGGTCATCGACGCCAGGAACAAGGTGTTCCACAAGCGCGGACCGATCAATTCCATCACATCACGCTCGCGGCCCTGGCTGCGGCCTGAAAAGGATGATCCGAAATCGCCCTGCAACACGCCTCCAATCCACTGGATGTAGCGTGTGAAGGCGGGATCATTCAGACCCAGTTCCCGCCGAAACGCCGCAACTGTTTCAGGTGTGGCGGATTGCCCGAGAACCGAAGTTGCAAAATCACCAGGCAGGAACTGCAGCGAACTGAAGATAATGATGGAGACGACAAACAGGGTCAGCAGGCCAAGACCCAGTCTTTGCATCACAGTCCGCACAATCGGATGCATGGTCTACTTAACTCCCTCGTACACGCCTTACGCACAACTTGTTGCCAACCTGGCTGGTTGTGTTTTCCACCACGTAAAGGGTCGCAAAAAAAACCGGGCATGGCCAGTCCTTTTTATGCCTCATTTCAAATCAAAGCGGCAGCACCGTGGAAACCTTGCCGGTTCAAAACATGCTGCCGCTTGAATTGTCGGATTGTAGCGAGATCAGGCAAACCACCAGCGACGATACATGTATCCGCCGTCATGGTCATAGTTTGAGTTCACCTCGCCGTGCGCCAGTTTTCTGCTCCGCGCCGTAACAAAGTCGTTGAACATCAATACCATGATGCCGCCATCGTCATGCAGGATATTCTGCATTTCGGCATACATCTCACCGCGCCTGGTGTCATTGAGTTCAGCACGCGCCGACTTCAGCAACTCGTTGAAGCGCGGGTTTTTCCAGAACGTATCGTTCCACTTTGCCTCAGCAGCATAAGCCGTTGTAAACATCCAGTCTGCCGTTGGACGACCGCTCCAGTACGACATGCACCACGGTTTTTTCATCCACACATTGGACCAGTAACCGTCGGATGCCTCGCGCACCACGTTGATATCGATATTGCAGGCCTTGGCCGATTCGGACATCAGCACGGCTGTATCAAGCGAACCGCTGAACGCAGCTTCTGAAGCTGACAGGTCGATTTTCAGGGTGTTCAGTCCGGCCTTCTTGAGGTGGAACTTGGCCTTGTCAGGATCGAAGACATGCCGCGGTTCAGGGTCACTGGCGTACTTGATCGACTTTGACAGGGGATTGTCGTTGCCTGCCGAGCCAAAGCCCAGGAGAATCTTCTTCACAAGTTCTTCCCGGTCGATTGCGTATTTGAGGGCCAGGCGAACATCCTTGTTGTCGAACGGTGCCATCGTGGTGTTCATCGGCGCAACATAGTGCCCGAAACCGGTTACCTGTTCGATCTCGATGCCGGGATTTCGCTTCAGCAGTGAAACGGTCTTCAGATCGGGACGGTCGATATAATCGACATTGCCTGAGTTCAGGGCGTTCTGGCGGGCGACCACATCGCTGACCGAGAGCACTGATACTTCATCGAAATTGGCGGTGCCGTGATAGTTGTCGTTGCGCTTGGCCTCGATGGATACACCGGGGTCAAAGCGTTCAAGTTTGAACGGACCCGTTCCGTTGCCGGATGCCCAGTCCATCTTGCCGTCCTTGGCCGCCATGATGGGCAGGTGATAGTCAGACACAACATAGGGAAAGTCTGCCGAGCCCGAACTCAGTTCAAATACCACCTCGTCTTTGCCATTGGCTTTCACATCATTGATGATCTCGAGGATCGACTTGGCAGCCGATTTTGTATCTGCGCCCCTGTGGTGGTTGATCGAGGCAACCACATCTTCTGCATCAAGCGATTTGCCGTTGTGGAATTCCACATCCTTGCGCAGCTTGAATACCCATCGGTCAACTTCCGCTGATGCTTCCCAACTTTCCGCCAGGCCGGGAGCCGGCGAATTTTTCGTGTCGATCTCGACCAGATAGTCATAGGGAATGTAGCCCAGATCGCCGACATGGGAGTTTTCCCAGGTGCCAGGATCAAGCGAGTCCGTCGTGGAGCCGTGGCCGACGGCAGATTTGAGGTGTCCGCCTTTTTTGGGTGTCGCGCGAGCCGTCGCCGAGAACAGGGTTTCGCCGGCCGCTGCGGTCAATCCGGCTGCAACAGAAAGCTGAATGAAGTCGCGGCGGCCCATTTTGCCTGCCGAGACAAGTGTTTTCATCTTGTCGATATCCATGATTTCCTCGCTGAATTGTGAAAGCTGTCCTTCTATTTGGCTATCAATGTCAGGAGAGTGTCAAGATGGTCTGCTTCTTTAGCCGGTTTGTCCCAGCGAATGCGATGAATGCGTGGAAATCGCATGGCGATACCCGACTTGTGGCGCGTCGATGGTTGCACAGCATCAAATGCCACCTCAAACACCAGTACCGGTTTGACCGCACGTACCGGCCCGAACCTGTCGGTTGTGTTGTCGCGGACAAATTTGTCCAGTTTCTTCAACTCGTCGTCGGTAAAGCCGGAATACGCCTTGCCTACCGGCACCAACTCATCGTGTCCGTCGTCACCTGTACGCCAGGCCCAAAACGTATAGTCGGAGTAAAACGATGAGCGCTTGCCGGAACCGCGCTGGGCATACATCATCACGCAATCAGCGGTGAGCGCATCGCGTTTCCACTTGAACCAGTGCCCCTTCGGCCTGCCTGCCAGATACGGCGATGCGATGCGCTTCAGCATCAGTCCTTCAATGTCGGCGCTGCGCGCGCCATCGCGCAATGCCTCCAGCTCGGCAATTGTCTCGAACCCGATGACCTCGCTCAGAGATGCAGGCGCATAATCGGTTTCGGCCAGCAGTTTTTTGAGACGATTGCGCCGCGCTGTGAAATCCAATGTGCGAATGTCTTCACAATCGTCGAACAACAGGTCATAAAACCGGATATGTGCCGGGTAATCCTTGACCATCGCAGCACTGACGCTCTTGCGATTGAGGCGTTGCTGAAGATCGTTGAAGGGAGCGATGGCGCCACTGCGCATGACCAGCAACTCCCCATCAGCCACGCCGGAAAAGCCTGAGAAGCCATCAGCGATGTCGGGAAACGATGTCGAGATATCGTCACCGGTGCGCGAATACAGCCGCAGGTCACTGCCGTTTCCGGCCAATTGCACTCTGATGCCGTCCCACTTCCATTCGGCGGCCCATTCTGCTGGCACAATTTTCTCAAGATCGCTGTCATCCACCGGGTGTGCCAGCATGACCGGCCTGAACACCGGCGTGTCGCCCGGGTCGGGTTTGCCTGTCCTGCCCTCCAGCCATGCGAACAGGTCAGCATATGGCAGCTCAAGTCCGTGCCAGACCTCCTCGACATCGGCAACGTCATGATCGAACGCCTGTGCGATCGCTGTTTTGGCGAGCCGGGCCGACACACCAATGCGAAGCCCGCCGGTGATCAGCTTGAGCAGTGCCCAGCGACCATTGGAGTCTAGTGCGTCAAGCCATGCAGACAGCACCGGTCCGGCCTCAGCCCGTTTGAGACACGACAGCGTCCGGTGGATTTCTGTCAGGGACGGGATCACTGCGTCACTGGATTGCGCCGGCCACAACAGCGATACGGTTTCAGCCGTGTCGCCGACATAGTCGCGCGACAGCTTGTAGAGTACCGGGTCTGTATGCGGTTCCAGCAACTCCGCTACCAGCCGCCGGAACGGCAGACGCAGGTTCAGGCCGTCAGTCAGCGCAGCCAGAGCAATGCCGCGGTCGGGATCCGGCGTTGTCCGGAAATAGGCTTGCAGCAGATCAAGCTTGGCGTTGCGGGAACCGGTGAAGGCGAGGCGGTTCATCAGTTCGGCGAAAGCCTGCATGGTTCAATCCCCCTCGTCTTCAAAACCGACCAGGGCCAGGGCTCTGCCCTTCAGGCCCATTGCCGATATCTGGTGAAGCAGGGCATCCTCCCTGCCATGGGTGACCCAGATTTCACCGGCTTCAACGTCCGATATGGTTTGCAGCAACTCCGGCCAGTCGGCATGATCGGACACAATGAGGGGAAGCTCTGCGCCGCGCTGACGCGCGCGTGCCCTGACCCGCATCCATCCCGAGGCAAACGCGGTCAGCGGATTGCTCATTCGCCTGGACCAGCGGTCGGCGATGGCAGCAGGAGGGCAAAGCACCAACTGGCCGGAAAGCGTCTCTGAGCCCACATCTGCAACCGGGACAAGTTCACCGAGCTCCACGCCTTGCGAAATGTAGTAGTCGCACAACCCCTTCAGGGCACCGTGCAGGTAGATCGGCCTGTCGTAACCTGCCGCGCGCACCAGGGAAATCATGCGCTGGCTTTTGCCCAGCCCGTAGACACCCAGCAGATGGGTCCGGTGTGGCGATGCAGAGAGCGAAGCGACCAGACGCGCAGCTTCTGCAGCAGCGTTTTCATGAACGAAAACCGGCAGGCCGAAAGTGGCCTCGGTTATGAACAGATCACACCTGACCACTTCGAAGCCGGCGCAGGTGGGATCAATCGCGCGTTTGTAGTCGCCCGACACAACTGCGCGATATCCCTGCCAGTCAAGAATTACCTGGGCTGCCCCCAGTATGTGCCCGGCCGGCGCCATGCCGACATTGACACCGTTGATGGCAATGGTCTCGCCGTAACCGATGGCCTGAAGTTGGTCACCGGCGCGCGCTCCGTAGCGCACCTGCATGATGTCGAGGGTCTGCTGCGTCGCCATCACTGACGTGCTGCCAGGCCGGGCGTGATCGGCGTGGCCGTGGGTGACAATGGCACGGCCCACCGGGCGCGAGGGATCAATGTAAAAATCTCCCGGCTCGCAATAAAGTCCACCGGGGGTCGGGTACAGCCATGTTGCAGGGTCAGATGTCATAATACTGAGAACGCTACAACGCGGCTATTGGTTCAGGCAAATACATCACGCGCAAGAGCCGGCATCCGGACAAACAGCGTGATCCCGCGCACAACGAAGAACATGCACATGGCAAACCACAGCCCGTGATTGCCGAACACCGGTGTCAGCGCATATCCTGCTGCCAGATATACGATCAGCGAGATGATCATCATATTGCGCATGTCGCGCGTCCGGGTTGCACCGATGAAGATGCCGTCGAGCTGGAAACACGCCGCCCCCAGAATGGGCGTCAGCGCCGCCCACCACAGATAACTGCGCGCATAAGACCGGATATCCGGATTTACCGACATGAGATCAATAGTCCATGGTCCTGCCAGCAGGAGGGCGAGCGACAGCAGTGCCCCTGTGACCATGGCCCACTGCGATGAGATGCGCACGGCCGTCATGTAGCGTTGCCGGGACCTGGCGCCGACTGACTGGCCGACCAGCGCTTCGCTAACGGTAGCGAAGCCGTCAACCATATAGCTGCCCATGAAGAACAATTGCATCAGGATGGCGTTGGCTGATACTGCCACATCACTGATTTTCGCACCCTGCGCAGCGAACCATGAAAAGCCGAATGCAAGGCACAGTGTGCGCACCATGATGTCGCCATTCACCAGCACCATGCGTTTGATCCTGGCGCGGTCCAGTATTCGGGCCCGCGAGGGACGCTCACCGTCACGGCGCAAAAACATCCACACAACCGCGAAGCCGACAAAGGCAGACGAGATTTCTGCAATCAGGGTGCCGTAACCGATGCCCGCGGTGGCCATGCCAAGATGCAGTACGAACAGCGCATCCAGCGCCATGTTGGCAACATTCAGATAGATCTGCACCACAAATGCCCATCGCATCTGGCCGATGCCGATCAGCCAGCCCAGGATGGCATAGTTTGCCAGCGAAAATGGCGCGGACCAGATGCGTATGTCGAAATAGATACGGGCCTCGCGCTCGATTTCCGGAGATGCCGCGATCAGCCAGAAAGATAATTGTGAAATCATCGGTGCTAGCATCAGCAGGACGACACCGATGCCCGCCGCCAGCAGCAGGGCGCGATACAGCACGGCAGCAAGCTCCTTGCCGTCGCCTGCACCATAGGCCTGGGCAGCTATGCCCGACGTTCCCATGCGCAAAAAACCGAACCCCCAGTAGACCAGCGAGAAAATCAGCGCACCGATGGCAATCGCACCAATGTAATGGGCTTGCGGCAATTGTCCGATAACCGCAGTGTCGACCACGCCCAGCAACGGCTGCGACACGTTGGACAGCATGATCGGAACAGCCATTGTGATGACTGATTTGTGTGTGATCGGCATCATTTGCGCATTGGCATTTGTGACCATGTGATTGTCAACTGCATTGCGCTCAAACCTTGTATACTGGAAAGACATGGACACTAGAACTTCGCATAGCCCGTCAGCACAATCCGGCCTGCCGGAAATATTTTCCGACTGGTTTGCCGACCGTGGCTGGCAACCGCGCCCGCATCAGCTTGAGATGCTGGCAACCGTATCGAACGGGCGCTCGGCACTACTGATTGCGCCGACCGGCGGCGGCAAGACGCTGGCGGGATTTCTGCCGTCGCTTGTGGAACTGGCACAAGGTGCCGCAGGCCGGGGACTACACACACTGTATGTCTCGCCCTTGAAGGCACTGGCTGTCGACATCACGCGAAATCTCGAAGCACCGATCAGGGAAATGAACCTCGATATTCGCGTTGAAGCGCGCACCGGCGATACTCCTGCCCACAAGCGCCAGCGTCGGAAAACCAACCCGCCGGATATACTGATCACCACGCCGGAACAGGTGTCGTTGCTGATCACCCAGGAAGGCGCCGAGCACTACTTTGCCAAGCTGAGGGTGGTTATTCTTGATGAGCTTCATTCCATGGCGCCCACCAAGCGCGGCTGCCTTCTGGCGCTGGCACTGGCACGGCTGCACCGGTTTGCCCCGCAATCAAGGCGTATCGGCTTGTCTGCCACGGTTGCAAGTCCCGATACCCTGCGCGCCTGGCTGATGCCGCAGGACGAAGCGAGCGTCGAACATATGGCTGCGTTCGTGCATGCGCCCGGCGGTGCGGAACCGGATATCTCCATCCTGCGGTGTGATAATGAGGTTCGAATGCCATGGTCGGGTCATTCTGCGGCCTACGCGCTTGCCGACATATACGAGGCCGTCAAGTCTGCCGGCATGGCACTGGTTTTCACCAACACCAGATCGCAGGCGGAACGCATCTTTCATGAATTGTGGACCTTGAACGAAGACGCGTTGCCGATTGCCCTGCATCATGGCTCGCTGGATGTGTCGCAGCGCCGCAAAGTGGAAGCGGCCATGGCGGCAGGATCGCTTCGCGCCGTGGTGTGTACCTCCACACTCGACCTGGGCATTGACTGGGGCGATGTGGACCTGGTCATCAATGTGGGTGCACCGAAGGGTTCAAGCCGGATCCTGCAGCGCATCGGCCGTGCAAACCACCGCTATGAAGAACCCTCGCGTGCCTTGCTGGTGCCGTCTAACCGGTTTGAGGTTTTGGAATGTGAGGCAGCGCGGATTGCCGCATTGGAGGGTGCCCAGGACGGCGAAGGCCCGGCAGAATTGAAACGCGACGTGCTGGCGCAACATATCATGGGCTCGGCGGTATTAGCCCCGTTTGATCCGGACGAACTTTATGCCGAGATCATCTCGGCGTGGCCCTATCGAAACCTGGTCCGGGCGGATTTTGATCAGGCTGTGGATTTCGTATCGACCGGCGGCTATGCGCTGAGAACCTATGAGCGGTTTGCCAGGTTGAAACAAATGCCCGACGGGCGCTTGCGGCTGACCCATCCCCGCCTCGCACAGATCTATCGCATGAACGCCGGCACCATCGTTGAAGCCGAGATGATGAAGGTCAAGCTGGCCGGCAAGCGCCGGTCTTCTGCCGGCAGGCCGCTGACAAAGTGGGGCGGCAAGGTATTGGGGGAAGTGGAGGAGTGGTTCATCGAACAATTGCGCATTGGCGACACATTCCTGTTTGCCGGCCAGATATTGCGGTTGGAAGCAGTCGAGGAACTTAACGCGCTGGTCAGCCGTGCAGATGCGACGGAACCGATGATACCGTCCTATCAGGGCGGCAAGTTTCCCCTGTCGACCTATCTGGCTGGCCGGGTGCGTGCCATGCTGGCAGAACCTGCGACATGGACGTACCTGCCGGACCAGGTGCGCGACTGGCTGAAGGTTCAGCAAAGCAAATCGGTGTTGCCGCAGGCGCACCAGATGCTGGTCGAGACGTTCCCCAGGGCCGGCAAGCACTACCTGATGTGTTATCCGTTTGACGGCAGACTGGCCCACCAGACACTTGGCATGTTGTTGACGCGGCGGCTGGAGCGCGCCGGCATGCAGCCGCTCGGCTTTGTGTGCAATGACTATGCCTTGTCGGTGTGGTGCGTGCGCGATGTATCGCTGGCCGTTGCGACCGGCAGGCTGTCGCTGGCAGAGCTGTATGACGAGGACATGCTGGGCGATGACCTGGATGCCTGGCTGGCAGAATCCATGCTGATGAAGCGCACCTTCCGGGCCTGCGCGATCATTGCCGGGCTGATCGAAAAGCGCTGGCCGGGTCAGGAAAAATCGGGCCGCCAGATGACGGTGTCTGCCGATCTGATCTATGACGTGTTGCGCACCCATCAGCCTGATCACTGGTTGTTGAAGGCAGCATGGGATGATGCGGCTTCCGGGTTGATCGATGCCCAACGGCTGGCGATGATGCTGGCGCGCATCAAGGGCAACATTATCCACAAGGCGCTTGCGCAGGTATCGCCGCTGGCAGTGCCGGTGATGCTTGAGATTGGACGCGAACAGGTTTATGGCGAGGCTCATGACGCTCTGCTCGCCGAAGCTGCCGACGACCTTGTTGACGAAGCCATGCGGCTCGTCTGACGCGATGCTCATGCGGCTTGGCGAGATGGATTTCCTGCCCTGTCTGTCGGGCGCACTCTATGTGCCGGACTACGACACGCTGCTGGTCGCCGACCTGCATCTGGAAAAAGGCTCATCGCGGGCTCATGCCGGCCGGCTGTTGCCGCCGTATGACACCCGTGCCGGGTTGCTTGCCTTGCGGGCAGCGATGGCGAAATGGAGACCGTCCAGGGTAATGTTGCTGGGCGACAGCTTTCATGACGCAGCCGGGCCTGACCGCATGGCGCCAGCTGATCGCGTGTTGCTGGAACAACTGGCAACTGATGCTGACTTCATCTGGTTGTCCGGTAATCATGACCCGTGCTTGCCGGACTATCTGCCAGGTTCCAGGTCTTCAGAGATCGCGCTGGGTGGTATTACCCTTCGTCATGAACCCGGCGTCGGAGCCGTGAACGAGGTCGCCGGCCACCTGCACCCGGCAGCAGCCATCAGGCGCCGGGGGCGCAGACTGCGCACAAAATGCTTCGTCATATCGCCGGCCCGCATCATCCTGCCGGCATTCGGCGCCTTTACGGGCGGCCTGGATGTGCGTCATGAAGCATTCCGGCCGCTGCTTGCCGGCGAGGCCTTCCGGGTGATCATGGTCGGGAAAACGGCGTTGCATGTGCTTCCGGGACGCGCCGTGCTTTAAAGCGTGTTGCGCTCAAACCGATCTACATGCCGGCGATCCGCACCACAATTGCCGCAATCAGCGCCAGTACCGCTCCTGTTGTCAGCAGGGCCCGCAAGCTTGCATACCATGCCGGCAGCTCGCCGCGTTGGGCTGACTGCACATCCCATACACCCTGCAGCAGATACCCGCCGGTCAGCAAGATCAGACCGACGGTTGCCGGCAGCAACAAGGCCACGAATGCTGCCATTACCGGTAAAACCGACAATACAAACAAGGTGGCCTGAAGCGGGCCGCGCGGCAGTTTGAGGGCCGCACCCCAGCGGATGCCACCGAGAAATGCCAGGATGACAGCCGCGTATCCCATCTGGATCAGCAAGCCGTGTGAGGGCGCACCCAATTCGCCCTGTGTGCCTTGCACCAGCAAGGGCAGCCAGAACGGCAACAGACCAGCCAGGCCGAGCCACAGGGCCGGGCCTGGTATCTTGGTAATGGCTTCAGGCAGTTTCATGGTTTTGCGCGCGCGGGTTCAATGGGGAAACACACGAGAGTGTACCATATATATTCGGCACACAAAGCAATTGCGCAGTGTGCCCGAAGTAGCGCTTGTGAACGGGCTTCTGATCAGCCCCGTTGCAGATGATCCAGCAACTGCTGCGATGCAATACCGTTGACGGGCAGGCCGTTGCGCAGCTGGTAGAGTCTGATGGCGTTTGCGGTGCTTGGCCCCATTTCGCCGTCAGCGCTACCGGTATCAAAACCTTTTTTGGTCAAGAGTTGCTGCACCAGTCTGATTCGGTCCTGTGCGCTGGCCGGTTGGGTGGAGAGTTGCTCGGCGGGTGCCTTTGCGGACGCCTGGCGAGCGTTTGTTTCGATGCCCCATGACGGATCGGAAATCGAAACCAGATTGGCGTCGCGCCGGGGAGGCGTCGGCTGCCATGATGCGATCGACTGTTCGATACGCGCGAGTGTGGCCTTATCCACGGATGCAGTCAGTTCCCTGACTTTCTTGACTGCGTCGACGTCACCGCTTCGGGCTCCAATCGCATACCATTTGTAGGCTTCCTTGATGTTCTTTTCAACGCCAAGTCCGCGTTCATTGAGGACAGCTAGATTGTACTGGCTGTCGGGCAAACCATGCTGGGCAGCAGCAGCGAACCATTTGGCCGCCCGTGCCATGTCAGGTTTGCCGCTCGCCGTATCGGCAGACATCACCGCCAGATTATGCATTGCCTTGACATTTCCCTGGTTGGCCGCCTTGGCATACCAGGACATCGCCCGGACGCGGTCCTGTGCAACGCCGCTGCCGCGTTCATAGAGAGTTCCAGTCCGATACTGCGCTGCTGCAAGGCCACTTTCTGCAGCACGAGTGTACCATTGTGCGGCCTTTGCATGATCGCGGCCGACTTTCCTGCCCTCCAGGTATCTGCTGGCGATGATGAACTGGGCATTGGCATTGCCATTTATGGCGGCTTGGCGAAGGTCGTTCGGGCCGATTTGCTCAGGCAATTCTGCAGCGCCGAAAGCGGTCGGCACATCTCCGGGCATATTCGGCATTTGCGACAATAGCGGATCTGATGTCTTTGCAGGTGCGACAGATGCAGTTGTGATCGGGTCGGCTTGCATGCGGTAGTTGTGATCCGTCGTTTCTGTCGTTTCTGTCGCTTCAACCGGTGCTGCGGATGTTGGCAAATCGGTGCTTGCAGGTAACGGTCGGGGTTTGGGTTCCTGCACCGGTGCAACCATGCCGGATGTCTTGTCGCTCGCCGGCGCGAAAATTGAGTCTGGCTGGTCAGAGGTCAGGTTGAACAGGTCGGCATTGGTCGTGTAGGCGGAAACGGCGGCAAGCAGCACGGCGGCTGCCAGAATCAACCGTTTGCGGTTGAACCCGGATGGGCTGTCCGATCCACTGCTGTCAGTGCCTTTTCTGCGCAGCTTTTGTGACAAGCCGGACGCTGGCTGGTCTTGCTGAGGGTTGGCATCATCTGCGTGCGGGCTGAAAGCACTCAGGTCAGATGGCGCAGCTTCGAGCGATACACCAGTCGGATTTTGCGTACCGGCAGCCGCAGCCCGGCGCGCCGCAGCTATAAAATCAACATGGTCATCGGCCATGCCGGCGTCATCGCCGTCAGCTATTGTCTGAGCTGCCATCGACATGGACTCATCAGGGCTGATTCCATGTTTTTCTGCCATGTGAGACCGAATAACCGACAACCAGTCACTGGGATCGGACTGAGAGTCAGCAGACGCAGGTAGCGGGTCGTGGGAAGGCTGCATCCCAGACACCGTTTCAGCGCCGGAAGCATCTGGCGACGACGGGAAGAAAGGGGTGTCGACCATATCGTTGGGCGCCGTTGCATCGGCAGGTGTATCCTGCGGTGCAGTGGCCTGTGGCGGCGTTGAAACTGCTGTAGCGCATGATGCCACATCGCCTGTCAGTGCATTGCGTTCGACTCTGTTTGCGACCGTAGTTGAGTGGGCATGATGAACTGCAACGTCTTTGTGGCTGTCAAATTCACCGAGCTTGGTGATGATCTGGGCCAGTGTTTCATGAACAGCTTCCAGCGTGGCCTGGGTGCGCTGGTCCGCTGTATCGGCATTGGCCCTGACAGCGGCAAGACCATCATGAAGAGCCTGCAACTCTGCGGATGGTTCAGTTGTCTTGCCGGACGCGGTCATTGCGGCTGAAGTAGCAAGATTTCGCGCTTCGGCACGACCTTCCTCGAGGCTGGCAAACAGCTTTTGTATGGAGTTCTCGATTGTTGCAAGACCGCCCAGCTGTTTTTCGGTTGCGCTCAACCTCTGCTCGATTGAGTTCATCTGGGTGGTTATCTGTGGAATTGCCTCAGACGAGGAAACTGAAATCTGACTGTCCAGGGCCTCGATGCGCTCTTCCAGTGCACCAAGTTTTGGCTGATAGTCGGCTGGTTGGCTAACTTGCTGCAATTGTTGACTTAATTCTGATATACGTTGTTCAATCTGCGCAATTGGTGCTGTTCCGGGAACCTCGTCGACCCTGCTTGAAAGCATTTCAAGCGCACTGCGCAGTGCCTGAACCTCCTGCTCGGATGCAGACTGCTGGCGGGTTTCTTCCAAGCGGCTGTGGAGTTCGCTGATTTCAGACTGGATGGACAACAGCCCTTTATCAGAAGAACCCGCTTGCTTGAGTTTCTGCTCGGCCTGTTCGACAAGGCCGGTCATGCGCATTTCAATGGCGCCTGCCTGTTCCTGTGCGGCCTTGCCGGCTCTTGCCTCGGCTTTCTGACCGATGGCTTCTGCTGAATGGCGTACCGTGTCAATGCGCTCGGCAAGCTCGCGAATACGGGCTTCAAACATGGCTTTGAGTTGCGGATCCTCACTGCTTTTGGCAGTCTGTTCCACACGGGCTGCCAGTTCTTTCATGCGGACTTCCAGGTCCGCCACGATCCGGGATTTGTCCATGTTGGGTGACGTCGACTGGACCTTGCCGTCCAACTGGACAATTCGGTTTTGCAACTCGCCGATTGCTGTACGCGACTGCGAGTCTGTCTTTTCAATCTGGTCGACAATATTGCGGACGGCACCTTCCAGCGCGCTGAAGCCAGGCACTTCGCGGGCATTGACTTCAACCGGACGCAGCGCAATCTGCTCGACCCGGTCACCGATCTTGTCGACACGCTTGCCCAGTGTATTGGCGCTTTCGTGAGCGCGTTGCTCGCCTTTTTCAATGCGATTCAGCAATCGGTCCAGTGCCGTGGGGCTGGCTTGTTCCAGTCGCGATGGGGTAGCGGCAGACAGTGCATGGCGAGGTAGGTCGGCGCCAGGCTCGCGTTCCTGCAGATCGCTCAAGCGCGCAACCAGAAAGTCAAGTTTGCGCTCGATGGAATTGTCAGCAGCGGTGGGTTTGTGTTGCCGGGCGTTTGCAGACTTGCCACGCGGCGTTGCCGCAGGACTGGAACTGGGGGTGCGGCTGGTCACAGAAGACGATGCCTTCTTGCGCGTCGCACGTGCCGCCAGATCAGCCTCTTCACTGGCGCTTTCCAGAATTTTGAGGTTCAACCACTGACCCAGGGTCTGGCCCTGCGCGCGCGCAGCGTCCTTTGCAATCTCTCGCGCCTTGTCGTCAATGCCCTTAACGCTCCACGGAATGCCTGGCTTCATGACCCAATTCTCTT
>JBDNEZ010000149.1:0-8921 GCA_041690095.1 Anderseniella sp. | reverse complement strand
TTGGCCAACCGTGCCGTAATCAGGGACCCGGATCGCAGTGCAGCTTCAACCACGACAACACCGGCCGACAGACCGGCAATGATTCTGTTGCGTCGCGGGAACAGGTCGGCGCGTGGTTGCGTACCTGCAGGCATCTCCGAAACAATACAGCCTTGAGCAGCAATTTGTGCATGCAGGCCTGCATTCTCGGGTGGGTATATGATGTCGAGGCCTGTTGCCATGACTGCAATAGTCCCTTGATCCAGTGAAGCCTCGTGTGCAGCGGTGTCTATACCGCGGGCCATCCCGGATGCTGTATGCCAACCGGACTGCCCAAGCCCCGTCGCGACATCGCGGGCAAAACGTTTTCCATTGGCAGACGAATTGCGCGAGCCGACAATCGCGCAAGTGGGTTGTTGCAGCAATTCAATCCTGCCGGCAACAAACAGGATCGGCGGTGGGTTGGCGGTTTGAGCCAGAAGGTGCGGGAATGCCGCGTCACCGTGCACGAGGATCTGACCACCTAAAGCCTGTATCTGTTCGAGATCACGCACCGCGCGCTGACGCGAATAAAGTTTGATCCGGCGGCCTCTGGTTATGCCTGCCGCAAGCTCCGGCAATGCAGCCAAAGCCTCTCCCGCCGATCCATAAATCTCCAGCAACTGATGATAAGTAGCTGGCCCGATATTGTCGCTTTGAGCCAGTTGCAGCCGGCACAACCGCTCTTCATCCGACAGGTATGAAGCTGGAGTGCTCACGATCATGATTGCCTTGGCTTTCCGCCAATTCGCGTCTCCTGACCTGTCAGCAACCGGGCTATGTTTTGGCGATGGGTCAGGTACACGACGGCTGTCATGGCCAACAAGGCCAGAGCCAGCTTCCCGTTTCCCGCATAAAACGCATAGGCAGGCACAGCCAGCGACGCCACAAGGGCTGCAAGCGACGAATATCGCAGTGACGCCGCCAGTGTCAGCCATATAACGGCAAATACTGCAAGCAGCGGCCAACCGAAACCCAGCAGAACGCCCACATAAGTCGCGACGCCTTTGCCGCCTTTGAAGTTCAGCCAGATCGGCAGTATGTGTCCGACAAAGGCGCCAAAGCCGGCAGCAATTGCCACGTCGATCCCTGCCATGTGCATGGCCACAACAACCGGCAAAGTGCCTTTGAGGGCGTCGAGAAGCAGGGTAGCGGCAGCGGCAGGCTTGCTACCGGTACGCAGCACATTGGTGGCACCGATGTTGCCCGAGCCGATTTCGCGGAGATTACCAAGACCGAATATCCTGGCGATCAGTATTCCGAACGGCACCGAGCCGCACAAATATCCCAGTCCAAACCACAACGAGATCACGCCAAGCCATTGTGGGTGTATACCAAGAACGGAATCCATTCGTCGTCAGCTCCAGCAATGTTGAACGGTGTCTGTCAGTTGTTGGCCAGTCTATACACACTGGAGCCGCCGACAATGGTTTCCGTTACGCGGCCTTCAAAGGCGCGGGCTTCAAATGTTGTGTTGCGGGAGGCTGATTTGAGCAGATCAGCGTCAACCACCCATGGAGCGGTCATATCGACAATTGCCAGGTCGGCTTGCACGCCCTGTTCCAGCCGTCCGCCCTGGATGTTGAGCAGGCGGGCCGGCGCATCCGTCATTGCCTCAATCAGGCGTTCCAGCGACAATTGCTCGGAATGCACCAGTGACAATCCTGCTGACAGCAGGGTTTCAAGACCGATTGCACCGAATGCGGCTTCGGAAAATGGAACTCTCTTGGTATCTGCATCCTGCGGATCATGGCTCGAAACGATCACGTCTATGGTGCCGTCCGCAACGCCGGCAACCAGCGCCTTGCGATCATCCTCACACCTCAATGGCGGCGACAATTTGAAAAATGTCCGATACGCACCGATGTCGTGCTCGTTGAGTGTCAGGTGGTTGATTGAAACCCCGCACGAGACCGGCAGGCCGCGGGTCTTGGCGTGGCGAATAACGTCCAGTGCGGCCGCGCATGACAATTGTGCCGCGTGATAGGGCGCGCCTGTCATTTCGACCAGCCGGATGTCACGTTCCAGGGCGATCAGTTCAGCGGCAGCCGGTATCCCGGGCAAGCCCAGCCTGGTGGCGGACTCGCCGGAATGCATGACGCCACCAGCCAGATCGACATCCTCGACATGCTGCACCAGCAGCAGATTGAAATTGCCGGCATATTTCATCGCCCGGCTCAACACTTTGGAATTGCGCACCGAACGCACTGCATCAGTGACCGCAATCGCTCCGGCTTCCTTGAGCAAACCGAACTCGGTCATTTTCTCGCCGGCCAGATCCTGGGTAATGGCAGCCATCGGATAGACCCGCACATCGGCAGTATCCTGTGCGCGACGCAGGATGAAGTCGACAATGGAGGCATCATCCATGACAGGCTGCGTGTTCGGCTGTATTACAATTGAGGTCACGCCACCTGCAGCGGCGGCCCGTGACGCGGTTTGCAGCGTTTCGCGGTGCTCTGTGCCCGGCTCGCCGGTAAATACCCGCATGTCGATGAGGCCAGGCACCAGCAGGGCCCCTTTAACGTCAGTGATGTCGGTGCCTTCCGGCAGGCTGGTGCGCGTCACCGCGGCACCGATCCACTTGATGATGCCGTCTTCGATCAGAACACCACCGGTCTGATCCAGTCGCCTGGCAGGATCAAACAGCCTGGCGTTTACAAAGGCGCGGCGTTCGGAGGCGTTTGCGGTGCTTTTGGTCATCACTCACGCGCCTTGCTGCAGGTGTCGAGGTTGCGAGACAGGGCGTCCAGCACCGCCATTCGCGTGGCTACTCCCATTTCAACCTGTTCACGAATGACCGATTGCACACCGTCAGCGACGATGGAGTCTATTTCCACGCCGCGGTTTATCGGGCCGGGATGCATAACCAGTGCGCCCTTGTTGGCAATCGCCAGCTTCTCCTGGTCGAGACCAAAAAACCGGTAGTACTCACGCGCAGAGGGAATGAAGCTGCCATTCATGCGTTCAAGCTGAAGCCGCAACATCATCACCACGTCTGCGCCTTTCAGTCCTTCGCGCATGTCTGTAAAAATTTCCGCACCGAGATTTTCCGCGCCCGACGGCAACAATGTCGGCGGAGCAATCAATCTCAGGCGAACATTCATCTTCGACAACAGCGCAATGTTGGAACGTGCAACCCTCGAATGGGCGATGTCGCCGCAAATCGCAACCGTCAATCCCTCAAGACGCTTCAGATGGCGGCGAATGGTAAGGGCATCGAGCAGGGCCTGGGTCGGGTGTTCGTGCTGGCCGTCGCCGGCATTGATCACAGCACATGACACTTTCTGCGCCAGAAGTTCGACAGCGCCTGATGATTGATGCCGCACAATCAGCAGGTGGGGCCGCATGGCATTGAGCGTCATCGCCGTGTCCAGCACGGTTTCACCCTTGGCAAGTGATGAAGCGTTGACGGCCATGTTCAGGACATCTGCGCCCAGACGCTTGCCGGCAAGTTCGAAAGAACTCTGCGTGCGGGTGGAGTTTTCGAAAAACAGGTTTATCTGGGTGAGGCCCTTGAGCACCTTGCCATGCCTGTCACCTTTTCGGGTGTTGTCTGCATAATTGTCGGCAAGGTCCAGCAGAGCGCCGATTTCGGCTGGGGAGATATCTGCGATGGATAGCAGATGGTCGCTCTTGATAAGGCGGCGGGGTGCTGTTGATGTCTTGGCCATTAAAATCGTGTCTATAGGCACGCTTTGGCACAAGTGCAAGCAGGAATGGTGCAAGTTGGTTATCGTGTACACAACTTACTTTGTCAAACACCTGCCATACACCAAGCCTGAGCTCTTATAGACGCGATATTCATATCAGCCAGGGTAAGTGCCGGGAGAGCCAGATCACCAACGGGATGGAGCCGAAAGAAAGCGCCGTTTGCACCGTCGCCGTCGCGGCATACAACTCTGCATCACCGCCCATGGTTCGGGCCAGGATATATCCGTTCATTGCAGTCGGCACGGCGGCACATATCAAAGCCGCTTCAAACGCCTCTCCCTTGAGACCCGTGGCGACGGCAAGCAAGACAACGAGCAGGGGAGTTACCGCCAGCCGGCAAATCACACCGATCCACACAAGCAGGCTGGGCTTCAAAGCGGCCTTGATGCGCAATCCCGCCCCAACGCACAAAAGACCGGCACCAAGTGCAGCACTGCCAAGCAGGTCGAGCGCTGTTTGGACAGGCTCCCAGAGGCCAAACCCGGAAATATTTACAGCCAACCCGATCATGGCTCCCCAGATAATCGGATTGCGCACGACGACACGCGATATACCCCGGAAACTTGGCGTTTGCCCCTTGCCAAAGGCAGCCAGCACAATGATGTTCATGACATTGATGGGTGGCACCAGAACAGCCATGATAATCGCCACATAGGCGGCACCCGTTTCCCCATACAGTTTCAACACGATTGCCAGCGCGATGAAGCCGTGAAACCGGGAACCTGCCTGAAACACCGAGGTGAATTCGGCATTACTCATGGCCTGTCTCGATTGCAGCAGGGGTTTGAGGGCGAACAGGATCATCCACGTGAGCCCGGTAACCGCCAGAACAGTGACGCTTAATGGACCGACCGGTAGGGTTTTCAGGTCGACTGTTGCCAGGGTGAAGCAAAGGATGGCCGGAAAAAACAGCCAGAAGCATATAAGTTCAATACCCTTCCAGTCCTCCATTGGCACCACACCAGTACGCCGTATGATATTTCCAACCACGACAAGGAAAAATATCGGCAGGATACTGTTGAAAACCTCCATGTAGATCAGGTCTCGGGTCTGGAACGGGCCGGTCCTGCAAGCCGGTCCAGCGCGCCCTGCAATATCCAGGCAGCCGCCAGCTTGTCGACCAGTTCGGCGCGCCTGGCGCGAGACCTGTTTGCTTCAATCAGCATCCGTTCTACCGCAGCGGTCGACAATCGTTCGTCCCACAGGGCAATTGGCAACTCGGTAAGCTTCGCAAGATTCCTGGCAAAGGCGTGGGTCGCCTGAACCCTGGGACCATGCGTGCCGTCCATGTTGACCGGCAACCCCAGCACAAATCCGGCTGCGTTTTCTGCCGCCGCCAGTTCCAGCAGCTGTGCTGCGTCTGCCTTGAACTTCGAGCGTCTGATGGTCAGGCGCGGAGTCGCAATGGTCCGCAACCGGTCAGAAACGGCAACCCCGATTGTCTTGCTACCCAGATCCAATCCGATAAGACATGCCGGACCACTCAGAAGGTGGCGCAAATCATCAGGGCTGGACAGATTGCTTGTCATTTTGTCTGCTTAAGGCTTGAGTCTGGCAGGTGCAAATGGTTCTGCGCGTATCTGCCATGCGAAAAGGGGAACATCATGCGAAAAGGGGAACATATATGAAAATCACATGGTTTGGACATTCCGCATTCCGGATTGAGTTTGATGACACCGTAATCCTGATCGATCCTTTCCTGTCGGGATCACCGACCTTCGAGGGCAGTGTGGAAAATGCCACTTCAGGATGCACCCATGTGATTCTCACCCATGGACATGATGATCACATCGGCGACACGGTGGACATCTGCAAAGCGACGGGCGCGACGCTGATTGCGGTCTATGAGCTCGCTGTTCACCTTCACAATCAGGGGGTTGAGAAATTTGACCCCACTAACACAGGCGGCGCGGTCTATCATCCCGACTTCATGTGTACTTTCGTCAGGGCCGATCACTCATCTTCCTCGGACGGTGTATATCTGGGCAACCCGTGCGGGGTCATCATCCGTCCCAACAACACCGGCAAGTCGCTTTACCACATGGGAGATACCGACATATTCGGAGATATGGCATTGATCGCCCGCATTCATGAACCCGCGATTGGCATCGTTCCGATCGGTGACCGGTTCACCATGAACCCGGTCACAGCAGCCATGGCGTGCCGCAACTTTTTCCACTTTGAAACCATTATTCCGTGTCACTACGGGACATTCCCGCTATTGCTGCCGGATGCTGACCCGTTTGTGCAGGCAATGGGAGAAGATGCAGTCAAGGTCAAGGTGCCCTTTATCGGACAAACCCTGAATATCTAGTTTGCGTATCGATCTCGGCCATCAGGCATTGCAGCCACAAGATGACGATGGTATCACGCCAGACTATTCAGCCATCGAATTGGAGAATATCAAACCATGTCTGTTGATCAGGCAACAGTGCGCCGCATTGCCCGTTTGGCCCGCATCCGGATTTCGGACAACGAAGTGCCGAAACTGGAAGGTGAGTTGAACCACATTCTCGGATGGATCGAGATGATGGATGAAGTTGATACCGATAATGTCGAACCGATGACATCGGTGGTTGAAAGCACCATGCGACTTCGCGAAGACGTGGTGAACGATGGCGGTTACCCCGAGCAGATAACCGGCAACGCACCGGCAACCGACGAGAATTTCTTCATGGTGCCAAAGGTTGTTGAATAGGGCCACCGCCCGATGGCCCAGTCCACCTAATGCCAGTCTTACCAGATTTCCGGAAACCAGATGTCCGAACTTTTGAAACTTACGATTGCCCAGGCCCGTGATGCTTTGAAGCAGGGTCAGTTCAAGGCCACCGAATTGGCTGAGGCTTATATCAGCGCGGTTGAAGCCGCCCGGCCCCTGAATGCATACATTGTTGAAACACCCGACAAGGCCCGTGAAATGGCAGCCGCAAGCGATGAGCGCATCGCCAGGGGCGAAGCCGGGGCACTGGAAGGCATACCCCTGGGGATCAAGGATCTGTTTGCCACCAAGGGCATCCACACCCAAGCCTGCAGCCATATACTTGATCAGTTCAAGCCTGCATATGAATCGACGGTTACAGCCAATTTGTGGGCCGATGGCGCCGTCATGCTGGGCAAACTCAACATGGATGAGTTCGCCATGGGTTCTTCCAACGAGAACTCTTATTATGGTCCGGTGAAAAACCCGTGGCGCGCCAAAGGGTCCAATGTCGATCTTGTTCCCGGTGGATCGTCCGGCGGATCGGCTGCCGCCGTCGCAGCGCATATTTGCGCAGGGGCCACGGCAACAGACACCGGCGGTTCAATTCGTCAACCGGCCGCTTTTACCGGGACTGTCGGCATCAAGCCAACCTACGGCAGGGTATCGCGTTGGGGAATCGTGGCGTTTGCCTCCTCGCTTGACCAGGCAGGGCCGATAGCACGCGATGTCCGCGATGCCGCCATTCTACTCAAGTCGATGGCAAGTGTTGATCTGAAAGACACCACGTCCGCAGACATTGAGGTCCCGGACTATGAAGCTGTGATCGGCAACTCCATCAAGGGAATGAAAATCGGTATTCCCGCCGAATATCGCATGGACGGTATGCCTGCTGAAGTTGAAGCACTTTGGCAGAAGGGCATTGACTGGTTGCGTGATGCGGGCGCCGAGATCGTCAACATTTCCCTGCCGCACACAAAGTATGCACTGCCTGCCTATTACATCGTCGCGCCGGCAGAAGCGTCATCAAACCTGGCTCGCTATGACGGTGTCCGTTATGGCTTGCGTGTTCCAGGTGACGACATTGTCTCGATGTATGAAAACACCCGCGCCGAAGGGTTTGGCGCAGAGGTGCGTCGCCGTATCATGATCGGTACCTATGTGCTGTCGGCAGGCTACTACGACGCTTACTACGTCAAGGCGCAAAAGGTGCGCACCCTGATCAAGCGTGATTTCGAAGCGTCATTTGCAGATGGTGTGGATGCCATACTGACACCGGCAACGCCAACTGCTGCTTTTGGCATTGCGGATCAGGACATGGCATCGGACCCGGTGAAGATGTATTTGAATGACATTTTCACGGTCACAGTGAACATGGCGGGACTGCCAGGCATTGCTGTTCCTGCGGGTCTGGATGCCAAGGGACTTCCTCTGGGACTGCAACTGATCGGCAGACCTTTCGACGAGTCCACCTTGTTCCAGATTGCCAGGGTCATTGAGGAACAGGCCGGCCGGTTTGAGCCCGACACTTGGTGGACTTGAAACATCACCGTGTTTGATGACGCCGCACAGTCGCAGTGGTCTTTTTGCAGATAGGCGGGTTGAAGGACTGGCTCACGCTAACGCGGGTCAAACCGATATGCACAGCTGGGCATGTTGATTTGTACCCGGCCTCAGGTTTGGTCTATATACAGTGTGCGAGGATTCGATTGGGGCAATATTTAACGGCAAGGCAGTGGCTGGTATGAATTCAAGACTATTGAAGTTGATCGCGGCAACAATGATTGCGTTCGCGGTATTGTTGTTTGGACCGCAGGGCGGCAAATTGACGACCACAGCCCAGGCAGCATCGTGCAACTCACTGGCCAGTGAGTTCAAACGAGTGGGCAAGCCCCGGTTCCTGCGCGTGGTCAACCGCAATCGATCAATTGCCAACTATTTCAACTCAACATTGCGGCGTCTGCAAAGCAAGAGTGCACCAACAACCGCTGAAATGCGCAAAGCTTACAGGAGGACAGCTAAAAGCTGCTCGTCCCGCAAGTGCCGCTCCGATGCAAAATCCATCTATAATGCTGCCTTGAAGCTTCACTCCTACAATCGCCGTTGGGCCAGGTCCGGTTGCTCCGGTACGTTGAGCTGATGCTGCCATCCATTGCCGGAAGGTTTGTGCCATGCCGGATGATCTGAACATGCGGCCCATGCTGTTGCTGATTTTGAAGGTCATGCGCGCAATGCTCTGGTTTTGCATTATCGGGCTGGTGCTGGTTGGTGGCGGTATCTGGTACAGTGTGACGGAAGTTCAGGGTAGGGCTTACGAGCATTTCACCAACGCAGACACGGTGTTGCTTTCATTCATTGCCGGCCTGACCATGATTGCCGGTTTGCTCCTGATCGGCGTTCACAGAATGCTCCGTCCACACGAGTGACCGGGTAACTAGAGCATTATCCGTTCAGATGGAATCATCTGTTCGGATAAAAATGCTCGATTCCA
>JBDNEZ010000148.1:0-17851 GCA_041690095.1 Anderseniella sp. | reverse complement strand
CGTTGCCGCGCCGACGTGCTGCAGGTCGAAACCGACACCGACACTGGCTTCGCCCTCGTCAAAGAAACGGTCAGACACCCGGTGGCACGCCATTTCGAGATAACCGATGGTGGCAGGCGACGACACGACATCAACACCGGGGTTGCCCAGTGCAGACGCCAGCTCGGACGGCCTGGGTCTGACCTGTTCGGTATGTGCAATGCCGGGTTTGGCTGGTTTCATGATGTGCTGACTCCAGGTTCAGGAAGGGTTATCGTGGTTGACCGGTTTTCCGGGTGGCGACGGGCTGGTGACCCCTCCCGAATCCTGGATGAACTTGTTAGATCGCATCAGCTTGTCGCGCATGTTGCGGGCAAAGCTGCCTTCAAGGGCGACACTGATATCAGTGTGCCTTTTCACCAGCGCGCGCAACTGGTCAGCCTCGATGGCCCAGTAGCGCGCCGGCTTGTTGACCTTGACGGTAGCACTTGCCGGCTCACCGCGCAGCGCTGTCATTTCGCCGATAAACGTGCCCGGCTCACAGACCGCAACCGGGTGGCCACCGGAAATAACCATCGCCTGACCCGATGCAAGATAGACCAGATGATCGACGGGCTGGCCCTGTGTCGTCAGTTCCGTGCCGATTTCGCCGGATATCCAGAGCCCGCGATTGAGCAGCTTGCGGCGATCTGACAATGACAGGCCCGGCAGATGACCCTGCATGAAGACTGTCTCTTCGTCACTGAACCGCGCCGTCCGGTTCTGATGCCAGGTAATAGCAAGCTGAACCGCATTGACCACGACAAGCAGGCTTTCCCAGAAAACCCCGATCGGGTCCTTCAGCCAGAACAGCGCATAGGCTATGGCAACCGTGGCAGACACAATGACGAATATCCGCAACAGGAACATGCGTCGCATGAGCATCGACACGACCAGCAGCAGATAGGCGAAATGCCCCACCATGCCGCCGGTCGAGAAGGCTGATTCAAGTGTCAGTTCCAAAAAATTACCAGTCAGGTTGCATCAGGGCCATTTGAGTATCAAACGATGCTGATCGGTTATTGGCAAGACGCCACGTCGATCCAGCAGCGCTTTTGCGTTGACAGATAGGCTGCGCGCCCGGTTGCCTGCACCACAAGATAATCCGCTGCCTGGTTTTCCAGTTCGCCACCGTCCAGCATGTGATCGACGACATGGGCACACAGATTGTAGACGCAATCGCCACCGAAGCCTGTGTCGATAAAATCACATGCAACCCGGATTTCGTCCATGCTGGCGTGCGCGCGCAACCACAACTCACCCTGGCCGTTCAGCCGCAAGCTGGCCCGGGCGCCTTCGATCAGCATTTCCCCCATGGTGCGCCGCGTATTGTCTGCGGCATGATCAGCCAGCCGGTTGCCGTCCAGCACACCGCGAACTCCGTTGGGCAGATCAAGAATGACAATGCCGGCATCTTCTCCGGCAATGACCGGATTGAGACGGCGCAGGTCAGCAAGAACTGCTGTCGGGTCACCGAACAGATAGCGGAACGTATCAATCCAGTGCACGCCGGTTTCGTGGATAAGCAGTTTCGGCATTGTCTGAAAATACGGTTGCCGTTCAAGATAGGCATCGCGTCCCTGCCCGTCGCCGGGACGCAGGCGAAACGTGATCTGGTAGACCTGCCCGAGCGCATTTTCATCCAGCAGTTGCCTGGCTTTGCGATACCACGGCTGGAAACGGAAATTCTCATGCACGGCGATGAACCTGCCTGCCCGCTCCGACAGCACGACTGCTTCATTCGCTTCTTCCGGTGTCTGGCAGAACGGTTTCTGGCAGATCACCGCAACCTTGCTGGCCATGCAGGTCCGGATAAGATGCAAATGGGACGGTGGCGGTGTCACGATGTCCACCACATCGGGTTGCGTATCAGCCAGCATGTCAGCTAGGTCTGTATAGGCGCGGGTTGCATGGCTTTCGGCCGCCGCGCCGGCCGCCTCTGCATTGATGTCGCAGATGCCGGCCAACTCGACACGCGCCATGCGCATCCACGCTTCATGGTGAAATCGGGCGAAATATCCCGCGCCGACCACGGCCACCTTCAAATCGGTCATCATGCAAGCCCTTTCGCCTGCAGCAGCGGCTCGATATCGGCGTTCCAGTGTGGCAGGCGATGACCGGCAACCGGCATGGCGAACGATGCGATGCTGTCGCCCAGCAGACACCCGAGGCAAGCGGTTTTCAGGTTCGACCCGGCAAAGGCCAGGTTGGAAATATTGCGCAACCGCTGCGATTTGACTGCATCGAGATGCGGCCTGCCCATTTTACTTGCCTGGTAGGCCTCTTCAACCCAGCCAAGATGCTCCGGATCAACATCTTCAAGCCAGATAGTCTGCTGCCCGTCTGGCGCAACGCGGATCACACGGTTTGAGACAATGGATGTGACCCAGGCATTGCCGTCGACATCAAATGCCAGGCCGTCAGGAAATGTGCCGGGCCCGAACTCGCACACCGTCTCACGCCCACCCAGCTTGCCTCTTCCCGACATCTTGAACCGCGACAGCCGTCGACCGAAGGTTTCATTGACATACAGCCAGTGCCCGGACGGATGCAGCATGCACTCGTTGGTGTATCCGAGGCCCTCGGCGGCAATGTTCGGCGCGCCGCGGTAGGGAATATGCACAATGAAGCCGTCATCCACGTCCTTGCGATAGCCGAGCGCGCGCGGCACCCGGCGTGTCGACACCGTCAGGAACAAGCCACTGCCACCATCCGAGATCACGAAATTGCACGGTGGCAGTTTTCGGCCATTGAGCTCTTCTAGCACGGTTTCGGTGGTTCCGTCCGGGTGCAACCGGAACAGACCGCCGGTTTCATCGCCAAGGTGGGCCAGCAGGATGTTGCCACCGCTTTCCAGAGCGATCCCGTTCGGCCTCAGCGGATCGTTTTCTGGCCGGTCATTGGCAAGATGGCGCATCGACAAGCCGTGCGGCGCAACCAGACTGATACCGCCGGCGCCGGTCCAGTCAGGCACCATCAGCAATCCGGACGAATGCGCCAGCACACACTCGGGCCGCTTCAGACCCGAACCTATGAAGACAATGTCGGCAAGGTCAATCAAGTCAGTGGCTTTCGGGCGGAATCTCGGCCCCGGATTTGCCAACCAGGAAGTCCAGATCACAGCCGGTATCGGCCTGCATCACATGGTCCTCATGCAGTTTGGCGTAACCGCGCACCGGACTTTCCAGCGGCTGCCACTCGGCCAGGCGCTTGACAAGCTCGGCAGCGGAGACATCAAGGTGCAGCCTGCGCCTCTTCACATCCAGTTCGATGATGTCACCCTCGCGCACCAGCGCCAGCGGGCCACCAGCGGCGGCTTCCGGTGCGACATGCAGCACAACCGTCCCGTACGCCGTGCCGGACATGCGCGCATCAGATATGCGGACCATGTCGGTGACGCCCTTCTTCAGCAGTTTGGCCGGCAGCGCCATGTTGCCGACCTCGGAAAATCCCGGATACCCCTTGGGCCCGCAGTTCTTCATCACCATGATCGAGTTCTCGTCGATATCGAGCTTCGGATCATCAATGCGCGCCTTGTAGTCGTCGATGTCTTCAAACACTACTGCCCGGCCCTTGTGCTGCATCAGGTCAGCGGTGGCCGCAGACGGTTTGAGAACCGCGCCGGACGGTGCCAGGTTGCCGCGCAGAACGGCAATGCCGCCATTCTCCTTGAACGGTTTCTTGAAGGCGTGAATCACCTCGCGGTTATAGCACGCCGCATTCTTGACATTGGTCCATTGCGACTTGCCGTTCACGGTCTTGGCCGACTTGTGTAAAAGGCCGTTTTCCGCCAGTTCCTTCATCACCACAGCCAGCCCGCCCGCATAGAAGAAATCTTCCATCAGGTACTGGCCCGACGGCATCAGGTTGACCAGGCACGGCACATCCCGGCCCAACCGGTCCCAGTCATCCAGCGAGACCTTCACGCCCATGCGTCCGGCAATGGCCAGCAGGTGAACCACGGCATTTGTCGACCCGCCAATCGCCCCATTGACCCGGATGGCGTTCTCGAACGCCTTGCGGGTGAGGATTTTCGACATGCGCAAGTCCTCATCGACCATTTCGACGATGCGTCGGCCAACCATGTGCGCCAGCACGTTACGCCGTGAATCAGCCGCCGGAATGGCGGCATTGGACGGCAATCCCATCCCCAGCGATTCGACCATCGAGGCCATCGTCGATGCGGTTCCCATGGTCATGCAGTGGCCGACCGAGCGCGACATGCAGGCTTCAGCCTCGGTCATCTGATCGAACGTCATGGTGCCGGCCTTCTGGCGTTCAACGAACTTCCAGACATGGGTACCCGATCCGATGATTTCCTCAACAAAGCGGCCATTGAGCATTGGCCCGCCCGACAGAACCAGGGTCGGCAGATCACACGATGCCGCCCCCATGATCAGTGCCGGGGTTGTCTTGTCACAGCCCACCAGCAACACCACACCATCGATCGGGTTGGCGCGGATTGATTCCTCAACATCCATCGACACCAGGTTGCGGAACATCATCGTGGTGGGCCGCATCAGTGTTTCACCCAGCGAGGTCACCGGAAACTCCACCGGAAACCCGCCGGCTTCATAGATGCCGCGCTTGACCCGCTCGGCCAGCACCCGGAAATGCGCATTACATGGCGTCAGCTCCGACCATGTATTGCAGATGCCGATCACCGGGCGGCCATCAAACAAATGATGCGGCAGGCCCTGGTTCTTCATCCAGCTGCGATGATGGAACCCGTCCATGCCCTTCTGGCCGAACCAGTGTTTCGAGCGGCCTTTCGGTGCTAAAGGATCCTTGTCCGATCTGGACGCCAGTGACTTGCCGCGATAAACCGTTTTCCTAGCCATGATCATAATCCTCGATATAGTGATGGACGATGTCGTCCAGTGATTTGTCCTTTGGCAGACCCAGCGCCAGTGCACGCGCATCATCGGTTGCCAGCGGCCAGGTTCTGACGATGGCCTCGATGAACGGGTCGGGTTGCACCGTGATCTCGCCCAGCTTGCGATTGTGCGCCACCCGCTTCAGGGCAGCAACCATATCGCCAACCGTTACATCCATCGATGGCAGCGACACCGCACGATCATCACCAAGGCTTTCCGAAGCCACTTCATGCAAGGCCAGTATGCCCTCGACAATGTTGCGGTACCCCAGCACAGGCATCACTGTATCCAGCGTGACCGGCAAGGCGCAGGGCTCGCCTTTCAGCGGTTCGCGGAACACCCCCGACGCAAATGACGACGCTGCCGCATTGGGCGCACCCGGACGCACGATAACCGTCGGCAGGCGCGCCGACCGGCCATCCAGGAAGCCCTTGCGCGTATAGTCGTTGATCAGCAGTTCACAGCACGCCTTGGTCATGCCGTAGGTTGTTTGCGGTGTCTGCTTGCCCAGATCACCCACCACACCCGGCATGTGCTCACCCCCGAACACCGCAATCGATGAGGCAAACACCAGCCGCGGCGTGGACGCCCTGGCTCGCAGCGCCTCGAAAATGTTCAGCCCGCCGGTCAGGTTGACGCGGATGGCCATGTCAAAGTCTTTCTCGCCGCCGCCCGATACCACCGATGCCAGATGAAACACCGAGATATCGTCGCGGTCGATCAGGCCATCTACGGTTGCCTTGTCGGAAATATCGCCGGTGACCAGTGTGACCCGGCCGGCAAGCTGCATCGGCAGCGGGTCGGGTGCCATCACATCGAACAGCACGACCTCATCGACCGGGGTCTGCGTCCCGTCCGGTCCTGCCAGCGTGCCCTTGTCAAGAATTCGCCGCGCCAGACGCGCGCCGACAAAACCGGTGCCACCGGTGATAACGACTTTCATTTGCTGTTTGCCTCCGACCGCGCTTTATTCTGGTTGAAATGTGTTTTATGCGGATGCAGAAACCTGCCACATTGTCGGCAAGGCTCAAACTACAAATCCCGCAGGGAGGGAACAAAAATGGCAGGAAGACTTAAAGGAAAGACCGCTCTGGTGACCGCAGCCGGTCAGGGAATCGGCAAGGCAGCCGCCATCGCCATGGCGCGCGAAGGCGCAAAAGTGTTTGCAACCGACATCAACAAGGAGGCTCTGGCCAAGGTCAAGACCGAGCAGCGCGGCATCCGAACCTACCTGCTGGATGTAACCAAACCCAGGCAGGTGGCAAAAGTCGTCGACCGCATCGGCCCGGTGGATATCCTGTTCAACTGTTCAGGCTTTGTGCATCACGGCACAATTCTGGAATGTGACGACGATGCCTGGGATTTCTCATTCGAACTGAATGTCAAATCCCAGTACCGGATGGCCAGGGCCGTGCTGCCCGGCATGCTGGCAAACGGTGGCGGGTCGATCATCAACATGGCATCGGTTGCCTCATCCATCAAGGGCGCGCCGTCGCGTTTCGTTTATGGGGCGACCAAGGCGGCGGTGATCGGCATGACACGCTCTATCGCCATTGATTTCATCAAGCAGAACATCCGCTGCAACGCCATTTGCCCCGGCACCATCGACACCCCGTCACTGCGCCAGCGGGTCGAGCAACTGGGCGAGAAAATGGGCGGATACGACAAGGCCCGCGAATGGTTCCTCGCCCGCCAGCCGACCGGCGCGCTGGCCACCGCTGACGATGTGGCGGGACTGGTAGTTTACCTGGCCTCCGATGACGCTGCCTTCGTCACCGGCCAGAGCCACATCATCGATGGCGGCTGGTCCATATAGGGTGCAACATCACGTCACCAGCAGATCTCCTTGCCGTCATAGGCCATAAATGTGCCGGTTTTGCTGCTGTCGGTTTTATCGATCACATCAAGCAGCATGTTCGCGGAAGACTTTGCCGAGAACATATCGCGGCCGGCAGCAAACGGGGCCGACAGCGGTGTTTCCACCGTGCCTGGATGCAGCGCAAGGCATACCGCATGAGGCCGCGTGCGGCCGATCTCCACAGAAGCCGTCTTGACGATCATGTTGAGTGCCGCCTTCGAGGCGCGATACCCGTACCATCCACCCAAAGAGTTGTCGCCGATACTGCCGACCCTTGCCGACAATGTGGCGAAACAACTCTTGGTATGACGCGGAAACAACGGATGAAAGTGCTTGAGCAGCAGTGCCGAACCTGTAGCATTCACCAGGAAGGAACGCTGCATCGCTGCTGACGTGACTTGCCTCAGCGCTTTTTCCGGACTGACGATATCGTCGTGCAGCATCCCGGTTGCATCAAATACCAGGTCAACATCTCCACCCCGCGAAACCTCATGTGCGGCTCGCTCGATGCCTGTTTCATCTTCAAAATCTATCGGCGGACTGGTGGACCGGGACAGGCCGACAACCTCGCTGCATCGAGAATCCTCGTGTAGCGCCTGCACAATTGCACCACCGATTGCCCCGGTTGACCCAACAACAACTGCCCGAAACTGTTCACGAAAAGAGTGTAACATTGTTTTAGCTGCCAGAATGGTCGGGTATCAGGTTCGTCACCCGGGCAGGCTCGAAAATGCCGCGCCCATAGTTGAAGCAAGCATTTGCATCACTTCCGGCAAATCCATGATCAACCCGCCCAGCACCGTGCACAATTCCTGTCCCGATTTTCGAAAACAAACTTCAGACCTGTCTACGCATCCGGTCGCTGTTCGGATTAGCGTCGGGTAGCAGGGGTTTGGCGAGAATGTCTACAAAACGAGCTTTCGACACGAAGCATCAATTTCGTGCTGTCATGACGTCTGGCAACCAGAGGGCTATTTGGGGGAATGCGATAATGAGCACGACACCTACCAGCATCAGCGCGAACATTGGAGCCGCGGCCCGGGAGATGAAAGTGATGTCCCTGCCGCTCATGCCTTGCACCAGAAACAAGTTGAAGCCAATTGGAGGTGTGATCAGGGCCATCTCACCAACCAGCACAACAAATACACCGAACCAGATCATGTCGATTCCTACGCCTCGTACCAACGGTTCCACGACTGCAATGGTCAAAACGATCATCGAGATGCCGTCGAGAAAGCAGCCGAGTATCATATACATGACCATGAGCGCGATGATGAGGGTCGTCGCAGACAAATTCATTGCACCGATCCATTCAGCCAGCGCACGCGGCAATCCGGTAAAGCCCATGGCAAGTGTCAGGAATGCAGACCCTGCCAATAACAATGTGATCATTGATGTAGTCTTTACAGTGCCCATCAACGATTCCGTGAGCGTCTTGCTCGTCAATGACCCTTGAAGACCAGCCAGGATTAATGCGCCCCCGACGCCTAGCACAGCCGCCTCAGTCGGCGCGGCTATGCCGGAATAAATTGAGCCGATGACCCCCACAATCAGGGCCACAACAGGAAGCAATTCCTTGAGACCCAGAACCTTTTCCCGAAGCGTCGATGGTTGTTCACGCATCGAGCGACCCTGCTCGGTGAAAACGCCCCATCCAACATTGTAGACAACGAACAAACCGGCAAGCATCAACCCGGGCAACAATCCCGCCATGAATAACCGGGCAATGGATTCTTCCACCATAATCCCATAGATGATCATTGTGATCGACGGTGGTATCAACAGGCCAAGCGTACCTGCGCCCGCCAGTGTCCCGACAATCATTGCATCTGGATAACCCCTGCGCTTCAACTCGGGCATGGTGATCTTGCCAACAGTAAGAAGTGTCGCAGCAGATGATCCGGAAATCGCCGAGAATGCCGTGCAACCAGCCACGTTAACATGCAGCAAGCCACCGGGAAGGCGCCGAAGTAGCGGGGACAAACCGTTGAACAAGTTTTCTGACAGGCGTGTGCGGCACAGAATCTCTCCCATCCAAATGAAAAGTGGCAGTGATGCAAGTCCCCAAAGCGATATGTGGGACCATACCGTTGTAGCCATGGCTGCTCCGATGGGACGCGAGGTAAACAATGCCATTGCAAAGGCTCCAACGACGATCAAGGCCGTTCCGATCCAAATGCCTGCAGCGAGGCAAACGACCAGCACTACCGCAAACAGAATTGCCATTGTTCCCGGGTCCATGGCTACTTTCTCTCATCATCGCCGAGCAGATTCCGCTCAGACGTTTGCCATGAAACTTTTCCCGTTATCCAAAAGCGGATCAGATGATGGATCAGCGCAATTGCGAATATACTGAATCCCAATGCTGCTGGAAACTGCGGTAACCACAACGGCAGACCGTCGGAGCCGTCGCTCAAATCACCAAACTGCCACGAAATCACCACCATTCGTGCCATGAACCAGGCAAGGCACACTGCTGTCAACGCGGTGACGGCGAGCGCCACAAACTCGAAAATCCGCCGGGCGTTCGAAGGCAGTGCAGTCAGGACCATATCAACTCGAATATGGGCACCTGCACCGAACGCATAGGCAAGGCCGAAAGTGCCAGCCGCAGCCATTGCATAACCAGCCCCTTCGGTTAGTCCGCCGACGAATACACCCAGAGAGCGAGCAATGATACTGGTGGCTACGAGCACGGCAATCAGCACTATCGCACCTGCGGCAATTGCACCGCAAAGTGCATATAGTCTGACCAATGTACGATCAGCAATTGCTGCCCAGCACCTCACCGCCGTCATCAGTCATGCCGACCGATAGTCATCAATGATCTTCTTTCCTGCGTCTCCAGCTGATGCAATCCACTCTTCGGTCATTTTTTGACCAATTGCCGTCAAGCCGGATTTCAGTTCGTCAGAAGGCTCTTCCACCTTCATCCCGTTTTCCTTCATGGTTTTAATATAGCCCGCGTTCTGGCTTTCCATTTCGTCCCAGACAGCGGCTTCCGCAGTTGCCGCAGCTTGAGTCACCGCTTTCTGGTTCGCTTCATCAAGCATCTTCCAGGCGTCAATGTTCACGATCACTCCGGATTTTGGCAGCCATGCATTCACCAGATAATAGTGATCTGCATAGTCCCAGATTTTTTGCCAGACACCAATTGCACCAGAAGCCATCATGGATTCGGCGACACCAGTTGAAAACGCCTGGGCAATCTCACTTGCTTCGGTTTTGGTGGGAACCGCAGCCATGAGTTCAGCCAATCGCGTCGTAGACGAATCGTAGGCCCTGAATTTTAGACCTTTCATGTCTTCCACCCTCGTGATTGCCTTCTTCGAGAACAATCCTTGCGGTGGCCAGACTGGAGCAAACAACAGTTTCAAACCCCGGTCAGCGAGAGCGGCATCAAGTTCACCCTTGGACAGGTCATACAGCTTCTTCGCCTGAGCGCGATCAGTTGCGAGGAATGGCACTGTGTCCAGACCAAAAATCGCAGCTTCTTTCGAGTGAGCTCCGAGGAATCGAGCACCGATGGGCACCTGGCCTTCACGCACGGCACGCAGAATGTCAGCGCCTTTGTAAAGTGATCCGCCGGGATGCACCTTGATTGCCAACGCGCCACCAGTGCGCTTGCTTACGTCGTCAGCAAATGCGGCATATGACTTTGAGATAAAGTTGCCCGCACCATAGGCACTTGGCATGTCCCAAGTCGTGGCAGCCAGAGATATGTTTGGCAGCAGACTGGTAGATGCCAGGCCTGCGGCTCCAGCCGCAAGCACGTGCCGTCTTGAGAGTTTGAATTCGGTCATCGGATACACTCCTGTTGTTGCTTATTTGAGTCAGACATCGGCCACGAATAGCCGCCGTGGAAAGTTGGTCAGAAGTTTGCAGCCTGTATCAGTGACGACGACGCTGTCGCTGAAACACATGCCAAACGTGGGTTTGAAAAGAGTAGGGATCACATGAAAAGTCATTTTCGGTTGCAGGACGAGCGGATCGTCCGGCCGTATGGCGTAGATGTGGCCTTCCGACCAGTTGGGTGGAAATCCTATACCGATCCCGTAAGCAGCACGATGCCGGAAGAAGCTGCCGAGTCCGCGCTGCTCAACCACGTCCCGGCACAAGCGATCTACTTCGCCTGCAGTCAGTCCCGGCCGAATGGCTTCGATGGCTGCTTCAAGAACGCCCTGCAATGCGTCCGCTGCCTCTATCTGCTCGTCTGTTGGTTTGCCGACTACGACAGGTCGTGACAGCATGGCGTGCAGCCGTTCCACACAACCGGCAGATTCCAGTAGCACGACGTCACCTTCATGAACCTGTCTGCGCCGCCACATTGCGAAACATAGCGATGTGGTTGGACCTGCCACGACCAATGGGGGATGACCAAGATACTCGCTTCCTGCACGGATACAGCCATCGTACATGGCTGCTGCAATGTCATTCTCGGTCTTTCCTGGAGCGATTTCATCAATCGCGGCTTGCAGACCTGCTTCCGCAGCCCGAGCCGCAAGGTGCATCTTGTCAATTTCCCAGTCCGTCTTGACGGCTCGCCTGGATTCAATGAGGCCGTTATACTCGACGAAATTGCAGGGCGTCGTCCCTACAAGGCGTGAATGATCCGCGACTGACAAATGGCGACTGGTGGTTTCAATAGCAATTGATTCATCTCTGACATGTGCGACCAGAAACCCGTGTAGAACGGTAACCGGGTCTGCAGTATCGTTGATCGCCTCAAACGCCCCGATGGTCGGATATGACAATGCCAGGTCGCGGTTGACCACCCGAGCAATGACGGTTGGTGGGCCCTCGACGCCAACATAGGTTGCATGGAACGTGAAGTAGCCGATTGTCTGGTAACCGGTGAGCCAGAACACGTTCTCGGGATCGAACAATAAAATTCCCGCGAGCCTTCTATTACTCAACTCGCCCTGCAACCACGCCAGCCTTTGCTGATACTCCTGAATCGGAGCTGGCAATATACTGCCTGGAGACTCCTTGGGAGCTTTTGGATTGCTGATTGTACCTTCCATTTTGGGAATCCATTCAGATTTGAACCGAAACCGAACTATGCGATAGCCAGGAAATACCCGCAAATACAAAAAGATTGGCCCAGACGTAATTTAAGTTATGCTACCAAAACCCATGGGAGTGGCGATGAACATAAGGCAGATCGAGATATTCAAAGCGATCATGGAAACCGGTTCAGTGACCGCTGCAAGCAATCGACTCAACATTTCGCAGCCGGCTGCAAGCAAACACTTGAGGTTGATGGAGCAGGCAACCGGGCTTGTCTTGTTCGATAGAACCGGCAACAGGTTGATCCCTACTGCTGAGGCCCAGGCGCTCTTTGACCAGGTGGAACGAAGTTATCGCGGTCTTGATCATCTGTCGCGCTTTGTAAGTGCTCTGCGCCAGCATCCTGCTGGTGAAATTTGTGTTGCGGCAATGCCGATGTTGGCACGACAGTGGCTGCCAGAGTTGCTGGGTCAATTTCTGAGTGAGCACACCAACGTTTCACTGTCATTTCCAGTGCGCAGCTCAGGTTGGATTGCAGACGCAGTGGTTTCTGGTCAGGTAGAAATCGGTTTGGGACTCAGAGTGGCTGATGCGGCTAACTTTGAACAGGAGACCATCATGCGGGTGCCTCTCGTGTGTATCATGCAACCTGAACATCCACTTGCCAGCCAGAGCATCATTCACGCAAAAGATCTTTCTCCGTACACACTGATCACGTTGTCCAATTTTGATCAGTGGCGTTTGACTGTAGAGAACGCTCTGGAGGCAGACGGAGCAAAACCAGCCAGAACAGTAGATACCTTCACTACGCAAGTGGCCGGCGAACTTGTGCAGCGAGGTGTCGGCGTGGCCATAATTGATGCGCTCACCGCGCTCGATTATGCCAAGGCAGGATTGCAGTGGCGACTATTTAAACCATCGCTGATGTTTGACATCACTCTGATGCGTTCAACTTACAAACCGGCATCAGGTTTAGCCCGAACCATGATCGAATTGATGCGGTCCGGTGCCAAACGAACGGAGCTAATGTTGGTTGATGCAGGAGCATTCGGACACGCGAACTCCTGATCCAAAACTGTCCGCGTCTGGCAGATTCTGTTGTAATATACCCATTGAAAAGAAAACTGCGGAAACGGGCAATCACACCGCAAGTGCTACCCCGTCATGGCCGGGGTCGGCGCCGCCGTCCATCACTCCGTCGACAATACGGATACCGTGCACGGCGGCAATGCCGAAGTTGAGCGCAGACCGGATTACCTCATAGCCGTCACGCTGCAGCGGTTCCACGATGTAGCCGGGAATACGATTGGTAATATCGATTGCATTGGACGTGGAGGAAAACCGCGGGGCAGACACCGCCTGTTCCATGGTCATGCCGAAATCGAGCACATTGAGAAGTCCCTGCAGCACGCCCATGACGATCTGCGTGCCGCCGGGTGCCCCTATCACCACGTGCGGCTTGCCGTCCTTGAAGGCAATCGCCGGACACACCGCGGAAAACCGGCTTTTGCCGGGTGCAATGGACCCGGCCCTGCCGGGGCGCGGATCGAACACCCCCATGCAGCCATTGTACATGAAGCCGAGCCCGTCGGTGATGACGCCGGACGGCATGCCGAGTGAATGGGTCATGGTCACGCAATTGCCGTCCTTGTCCACCACCGCCACATGAGTGGTGTCCTTGGGTTCCGGCGGCAACTCCAGCCGCTCCACCGACAGGCGCTCGCCGGCCTTGATGCGCCCGGCAATGGCGCCAGCATGCTGCCTGGATATCAGGCGCTCAATCGGCACTTCATAAAACGCCGGATCGCCGACAAAATTATCCTTGTCGGAAGTCGCAGCCTTCATCGCCTCGCACACAACGCGTATGTATTCGGTGGTGTTGTGACCGATGCCGACGAGGTCGAAATTCTCCAGGATATTCAGCATCTCGACCAGCATGATGCCGCCACCCGGCGGCTGATTGCTGGCAATATCAAAGCCGCGATAGGTGCCGCGCAACGGATCGGTTCGCACCGTCTTGTAGGCCTGCAGGTCGGCCAGCGTCATCAGCCCGCCATGGGCCTTGAAATCATTGGCAATCTGCTCGGCAATCTCGCCTGTATAAAACATCTCCGCACCATGCCGGGCCACTCTTTCCAGGGTAGTGGCAAGATCGGGATTGGCAACATGATCGCCAATCTGTTTCACCGACCCGTCGGGACGGAAATAGGCTTGCGCCCCGGTTTTTGAAAACCGCAACCGGGAGGCAACATCGGCGCGGCCGAATTCCGCGCCGCATGTCCACCAATGATGCACATGCGGGCGCACATAAAACCCCGCTTTGGCCTGGGCGATTGCCGGTGCGCAGATGTCAGCCCAGTCCATGCTGCCGAATTCACCGGCGGCTTCCGAGTACGCCTTGAGCGAGCCCGGCGTGGTGACCGCCTGATATCCCAGGTCATTGACCTTGCCCTTGAGCACAAATCCGAAACCGTCCCGGGTCTCGCCCTCCAGCAGGTCCAGCCACATGTCGGGTGTGGCCGACAGCGGCGTATTGCCGTGAAAATCAATGTTGCTGTGAACGCCCCTGCCCGGCATGTAGATTTGGCAGGATCCAAACCCTGCAATACCGCACATTTGCGGATCGACCACGCCCTGAACCAGTGCGGCTGCCATGGCTGCATCAACGGCATTGCCGCCGCGCATCAACACCCGCGCGCCGGCTTCCGATGCCTCCGGCTGTGCGGTGACGATCATCGCCTCGTGTTTGCTGCCCATGGTCTGCTCCTCGTTGTGCTGCGCCTGCTGTCATGCCGCGCTTGTGTTTCTGCTGCGCCGGTTACTCTGCTGCGCCGGTTATTCTGCTGCGCTTGCCTCCAGCGCATCCGCGCCTGCAAGAAAACCGCCGGACTGGCGTGCCCACAAGCTCGCGTAAAGCCCGTTTGCGTCCAGCAGTTGGGCATGGGTGCCTTCTTCGACAATGGCCCCCTTGTCCATCACGATAAGCCGGTCCATGGCTGCGATCGTGGACAGTCTGTGGGCAATGGCCAGTACGGTCTTGCCCTGCATCAGGCCTGCAAAACTCTCCTGAATGACGGCTTCGACTTCCGAGTCCAGTGCGCTGGTAGCCTCATCCAGTATCAGGATCGGCGCGTCTTTCAGCAGCACGCGGGCAATGGCAATGCGCTGGCGTTGTCCACCGGACAGCTTGACGCCGCGTTCGCCCACATGACTGTCATAACCGGTATTCCCGTGCATATCCTCCAGCCCCGGAATGAAACCGTCGGCAGCCGCCCGGCGCGCCGCGCGCTTGACTTCATCCAGCGTCGCATCGGGCCGGCCATAGCGAATATTGTCAGCGATCGATCGGTGCAGCAGCGACGTGTCCTGGGTGACCATGCCGATATTGGCCCGGAGCGAGCCCTGGGTCACCTCGGCAATGTCCTGACCGTCAATCAGGATGCGCCCGCTTTCCAGGTCATAAAACCGCAGCAGCAGCGACACCAGGGTTGACTTGCCCGCCCCGGAGCGGCCGACGATACCCAGCTTTTCACCGGGTTTGATGGTCAGCGCAAGCTTGTCGATAATCCCCTCCGGAAGGGCTTCACGATCCTTGCCATAATGGAAACCGACGTTTTCAAACCGGATCTCGCCCGCGCTGACTTCAAGCTCGGCCGCGCCGGGCCTGTCGACGACAGACACTACCCGCGAGATCGTCTCGATGCCGTCCTGGACCACGCCGAGATTTTCAAACAGTCCGGACACTTCCCACATGATCCAGTGCGCCATGCCTTTCAGGCGCAGCACCAGACCGATGGCAAAGGCAATGGCGCCGGTGGTGATGGCGCCGACAGACCACAGCCACAGCGAGACAAGTCCGACACCGAACAGATTGAGTGAATTGAGCACATTGAGCGTGCTGATCAACGCCGTCGAAAGGCGCATCTGTTGGTGAACATTGTTCAAAAACGGTTCCATGCCGTCGCGGGCATATTCGTCTTCAAACTCGGTGTGGGCAAACATCTTGACGGTCGGGATGTTGGTATAGCTGTCGACAATCCGGCCGGTTACCACCGAGCGGGCATTTGCCTGGGCCTTGGAGACACGTTTCAGTTTCGGCACAAAATAGTACAGCGCGCTCGAGTAGCCGATCAGCCATAGCACCATGGGCATGGCAAGCCGCCAGTCGCTGGCAGCAAACAGGGTGATGGCGGCAGTGAAATAGACCACCACAAACACAAACACGTCCGCCGTTTTCATCACCACTTCGCGCACCGCAAGCGAAGACTGCATCACCTTGGTGGCAACACGTCCGGCAAAATCGTTCTGGAAAAACTCCAGCGACTGACGCAGCACATAGCGGTGCGCCTGCCAGCGGATCAACATCGGATAATTGCCCATCAAGGTCTGGTGAATAATCAGTTCGTATACAAAGTTGAGCAGCGGATGCAGCACCAGTATCAGCACACCTAGCGCGCTGAGCTGCCACCAGTAGTCCTGAAACACCGTATCGGGCGTTGTCCTGGCCAGCCAATCCACGACAGAACCCAGAAACGCAAACAGCGCGACTTCTATCACAGCGACGACCGCCGCCAGCACAGACGTTGCCAGCACCCACGGCCAGAACGGTTTGGTATAGTGCCATACAAATCCGCCCAGCGTCGCAGGCGGCATTTGCGCTTCCTGGGCAGGAAACGCATGCGTTCTCGATTCAAACCATTTGAACAATCCGTCCAGCACAGGCAATCTCTTAAAAAATGTTCCGGCAGGTATTGCCTGAACGACAGTCACTAACCCTGACTATTTGTCTTATATGACATTGTTCGGCAAGTGTCGCATGTCAGCCATGCGTCACACCGACTGTTGAACAAACCGGCAAATCCGTTACAAAGCCCCCTCACCATTCTGAAAGCCACTTCCGGCACCAGGGGAAGCTGAACCGCATGGATACCATCGGCAAACGCATTACGTATGCCCGCGAGAGCAAGAACTATGACGTCAATCAACTGTCGGAGCGGGTTGGCGTGAAAGCCGAAACAATACTCGCCTGGGAGGCCGACGAGCGCGACCCGCGCGCCAACCGGCTGCTGCGGCTGGCCGGCGCACTGGATGTCGGCTTTGCCTGGCTGATGGTCGGGCAGGAGTACGCTCCGAATGAAGCCGAAGACGCCGGCAGACTGTCCTCGGTTGAGGGCAAACTGCAGCGCATCCGGCAGTTGTATGCTGAGCTCGGGGGACTGATCACCAGCCTTGAACAGGACACCCGCTTCATGATGGCACGCGACGAGGAGCTGGAGGAGCTGGCGGAACTAGACGAGACTTCCGGCAAGGACTGATTATTACCCAGGTCATGGAACTGGGCTTCAGCCCTTCAACATCTCCAGAACCCGGTTCGACACGTCACGCAGGCCTGCGCTGCCGCCAACCTCATAAGGCCGCAGGTTGCCATCGGCAAAGGCACCGCGCACGGCGTTGCGCAACGTTTCACCGGCTTCGGACAGTTCCGGCGAATTCATGGTCTCACCGAGCCAGTCCAGCATCATCGCGCCTGACAGCAGCATGGCAGAGGGATTGGCCTTGCCGGTTCCCATGATGTCAGGCGCAGTGCCGTGGCACGGCTGAAACAGACCGTGCTTGTCGCCGATATCGCCCGACGGCGCCATGCCCATGCCCCCCATCAGGGCTGCCGCCTGATCTGACAGGATGTCACCGAACATGTTTTCCGTGATCATCACATCAAATACCCACGGGTTGCGCACCAGTGCCAGCGCGGTTGCATCCACATAGGCATGATCGGCAGTCAACTCGGGAAATTTTGCGGCACGCTCGTAAAATACCTTGCGCATGAATGCGAAGCTGCCAAATACATTTGCCTTGTCGACGCAGGTGACGTGTCCGCGCCCTCTGCCTTGCGTCTTGCGGCGCTCGGCGAGCTTGAAAGCACAGTCCGCCAGCCGTTCGGTTCCCTTTCGGGTAATCACCAGGGTATCGCGGGCTTCATCGTCTCCGACCATTTCGCATGAGCCCCTTGAGGCAAACAGTCCTTCGGTATTTTCACGGATCAGCACGAAATCAAGCTGTTCGGCGCGCGGGTCTTTCAACGGCACCG
>JBDNEZ010000147.1:0-4625 GCA_041690095.1 Anderseniella sp. | reverse complement strand
CCTGCCATCGCGCCGCACCAAGGCATACTACGTTGAACGCGCCAGGGGTGGAGCGGCAATGATTGTGGTCGAGCCGGTGCCTGTGCATGCATCCGGTGTGCTGACCCGGGGAAATTTCCGCGCAAATGATGACGCCATTATCGCGCCGTTGCGCAAGATCAACGAAGCCTGCAGCGCGCATGGCACCGTAATGTTGCACCAGCTTTATCATGTCGGTCAGCATGGCGACGGGGCCAACTCCTATCATGCCAACTGGTCGGCTTCGGGGCTGCCGTCTTTGCATGATTCAGATGGTGGGCATGCGGTCAGTGAGGCAGAGATTGAAGAGCTTATAGTCTCGTTTGTGACTGCAGCCGACCGCGCCAGGCAGGCAGGATTTGACGGCATCGAATTATTTGCGGCCTATCATTCGCTTGTCGATCAGTTCTGGACACCCTGGTCAAACCGGCGTGATGACAAATGGGGCGGAAGCCTGGAAAACCGGGTGCGTTTTTCAGCCGAGATTCTCAAACGCATTCGGGAGGCCTGCGGCGCCGACTTCATCATCGGCATGGCCGTCTCGGTCGATCAGAAGGCAGAGGCGGCGCTGTCGCTGGAAGCCCTGAGCGAGATCGCCGCATGGCACGATGAGCGTGGCCTGATGGATTATGTAACCTGCGGGACGGGCAGTTATTTCAGGACCCAGCCGATTATCCCGACGCATATTCACGAAGGTGTGGAAGGCGCGCATCTGGCCGACCAGATCAAGCATCACATGCGTCATGCCAGGGTGCAGGCAGAAGCCGGCATTCATTCGCCCGAAAAGGCCGAAATGGTGATCTCAACCGGGCAGGCGGACATCTGTTCCATGGTGCGGGCTCAAATTGCCGACCCGCATCTGGCCAACAAGGCACAAGCAGGTCTCGGCGCAAGCATCCGCCCGTGCATCCACTGCAACCAGCAATGCATTGCGCGCCGATATAAGGATTACTGGATTTCCTGCCTGGTCAACCCGTCCGTGGGGCGCGAATGGGAATGGCGCGGCGACAGGATAGCCAAAGCCGAACACCGCAAGTCGGTGCTGGTGGTGGGCGCCGGCCCCGGTGGCATGGAGGCGGCACGGGTTGCCGCCGAAGCCGGCCACAAGGTCACACTGATGGAGCGCGGACCCATGATCGGCGGCCAGTGGCAACTTGCGGCACGTCAGCCGACGCGGTCCAGAATTGCCGACCACATAAACTGGTATGGCAACGAATTGAAGCGTCTTGGCGTCGACGTAAGACTCGGCGAGGAAGCAACACCACTGACCGTGCGCCAACTTCATCCCGATCACATCATAGCGGCGACCGGCATCAAGCCGGTGACGTCAGGGTTCCAGCGGGCGCTGCCCATGAATGATGTGTTGCCGGGTCATGACGAGGCAAATGTCATCAGCTATCACACAGTCCTCGGCAATGGCGCGGTCATCGGCGAACGGGTATTGCTGATTGATGATCTGCATTCCTGGCGCGGTATCGGTACGGCGCTGTTTTTGGCAGAAGCCGGCCACAAGGTGTCCGCCATGACTGCCAACGGCGTATTGGCCGCAGAACTTTCCGGAACCGGGGCAGATGGAGTGGCGCGGGCGCGGTTTGCCCGTCGCGGTGGCGTTGCCCTGACCGATACTGCCCTGCAATCATGGGGCAAGCCTGACAATGAAGGCTCACTCGCGCGGTTCGTAAACCTGCTGACCGGTGAAACCTTCGAGCAGAAATTTGATACTCTGGTACTGGCAACCGTGGCCAGCCCCAACACAGATTTTGCCGACGGCATTCAGGCACTGGGCGATTGCCCGCCGTTCAGTGTCATCGGCGACTGCAATGCCCCGCGCAAGGCCCACATGGCCATATATGAAGGACGCAAGGCGGCGCTCGAGATTAGCTAATCCCCGGCAGGTCGTGTAACCAGATCAACAAGTTCTGAAACATTATCTACCTCCCAGAGCCCCTTGCACGTTTCAAGCAGCCGTTCGGCTCCGTCTTCGCCCAATACCGGTGCAGCAAGGCTGTTGAACTTTGCGAACAGGTCGGCATCGCTGATCGGGTCCTCGGGATCACCGACCGCCTTCATCATCCGGCTTTCAAGCTTGCGTCCGTCTGTGAGGGATATGCGGACCCTGGCCAGACGGTCCGCCGGAAAAGCCGCGTTCGCCTGATCATCCTCGGTTACCTTGATCAGCTTTGCCAACCGGAGAATGTCCGGGTCGCTCAATGCTGATCCTGTTACTTCTTCGACACCGATGCGTCCACGCACCAGCGCAGCAGCCACAGGAAACCTGATGGAATACTGCGCCTGTTCCGAATTGGCCGGATCTGCCAGCGGCAGGCGTTTTGCCTCATGAAACGTCTCAATGTGGATACCGGCAATTTCTGCTGCATCAAACTGATCGCTTAATGACAGGGCCGCAGCGATGGCAGGCTGCGCCCAGCGGCACACCGGATACAGCTTGACGTACTGATCACTCACATACCATCGCCCGCCCAGATCATTCCAGTACGACGCCAGCTTCGGGTCCTCCATGGTGATAGCCGGTGCGCCGGTGTGGCCCAACTGGGCAAGCTGGGCTGCCGCAATGCCGGTAAAACCGCCCCAGGTCGCTCCATCCTTGAGCATGGTAGGATGATCGATGCAGCGCATCATCTGCGAACGCGGGCCATTGTATTCGGCAATGCCCAATGCATGCCGCGTCCAGTGCGCATCCAGCTTCAGCGCCCGTGCGCCTATGGCAGCGGCAGCAAGTGCATTCCATGCCCCCGATGTGTGATAGTCGGAGACGCTTGCGTGCAGGGCAAGGCCGGCCCGTGTGGCAATTTCGTAGCCGATGACCAGCCGGGTCATGAACTCCCTGCCTGAAACCGGTACTTCGCCTTCAGCAAATGCAAACAGGGACGGGATCACAACGACGCCCATATGGCCCTTGGTGTTCTTCTGCCCGTCATGGGCGTCAAGTGAATCAATTGATCCCGAGTTGGCGAAGCCGGCACCAGGCAAAGACACGGATCGCCCGTCAAACAACAGTTTTGCAGCTTTTCCCGGGGCACCGAAAGCGGTGCTGGCAAAATCGCGCAGGATGCGTGAATTGTCAGTCTGCGTCGCCGCTGCTGCCACACCCAGCGTGTCGATCAGGGCGCGGGTTGCATGGTGGCGGGCGTTGTCAGGGATGCGCGATGCATCCAGGTCCAGTATGAAATCGATTGGGTTCATGGTTTCACCTGCTGCGGCATGTTCGGGGGAAATTGGCCTGTCAGCATGGACCGGTTTCAATGATCTGGAAAGCAACTCCTGAATGCGTAACAGCGTTAATCCTGTTGGCAGGTTTTGCTGTTGGACGATGGCTTGGGCGCTGTATCGGTTATACAAGACAATCGGGAACTGGCTCCGGGGAGGGAGTTGCACATGACATCGCATGTCCACGACACGGCACAATGGCTGCTCCGCGCAATCGCGACCACCCTGCAGGCCAACAATGCCGGTGAGGATGGGGTTGATGAAGCTCTGCTGCGCCTGTCGCAGCAGGATACATCGGCTGGCGCAGTGACGCCGCCTTCGCCAAGGCGCTTGCCTGCCTGCCGGTTTCTGCCCGACGTGGTTGCTTCCACCCTGCTGGTTGCCCCTGATGTTGCAGCGGCTCTGGCAGCCGTTGAAGAAGACCTGCACTGGGCCCAGAACCCGAATTATTCGAATGAAGCCATGGGTCAACCGTACTATATGGACAATTACGCCTATGCCGAGATCATCGGGCCCAACGGCGCATACGCCGGCAGTGATTTTCTACTCGGGTTGTTTTTGCTGGGACCTGGTCTGGAGTATCCCAACCACGCCCATCCGGCCCCGGAACTGTACTGGATATTGTCGGGCATGAGTGACTGGCGCGTACGCGATGAAGCATTTTCACCGCGCGAGCCGGGCGAAACCATCTGGCACGAACCCTATGTGCCGCATGCCACCAATGTCGGCCTGCAGCCGATGCTTGCTGCCTATATGTGGACCAGGGACGTAAAGCAGGCCGCTTTGCTGGTTTAGGTGTGTTTATATCGCTCACGCCAGCAGCCTGACGGCTGCGCTCCGCGAGGGCGGGCCTGACCGGCCCGAGACCCGTCGGGTCTAGTTCCAGAATCTAGCACAACAGATGTGCGATACTCCCCCGAAGCACGCAGTGCTGAGGCAAGCGCGACTGCGCGCCGCACGAAGTGCGCCCCCGCGGAGCGCAGCCGCAGGCTGCTTGCGTGAGCGATATAAACCAAATCCCCTCCCCAAAACTCCAACCCACACCTCCAGATCCACATGAACCGTACATGAACACCCGGCTCAGGTTCGGTTCAGCGCCTGGCCTCTAGATTGGGGACAGTTGATTTGAAGACCAGCTGCTCCGGCAACGGAGCCAAACAAAAACACAAAACCCGGATTTAGGAGACGACCCATGTTTAAGAAAACCGTTATCGCTGCTGTTGCTGCCCTGACTATCGCTGCTGCAATGGCCTCACCTGCCCAGGCTCTGTCCAAGAAGGGTGCATTCTTCCTCGGTCTCGGCAGCGTTGCTGCCATCGGTATTGCCTCTGCCCACGCCAATGGTGGATACCATGGTGGATACAATGATGGTTACGGCT
>JBDNEZ010000146.1:0-2347 GCA_041690095.1 Anderseniella sp. | reverse complement strand
CCGCACTGGGCACCCTCGGCGGCGCCTGCAAAGCCTGTCATACCGACTATCGTCGTCCCAAGGAGTAGCGGCTGAGCAGTAGACCGAGGGCATGAAACGACTACTGGCAGCAGGTATTATTACCGGTGGCATTGCGGCTGCTGCCGGCTGGATACTGGCGGCCCCGGATCCGCTGCCTGCGTCGGCACTTGCCGCCCACACTGCCAATATTGAAAACGGTAAACGGTTGTTTACTGCAGCCGGTTGCCTGTCATGCCATCTGCCTGCCAAGCAAGACAAGCAGGCCGACGTTTCCCTTCCGTCGGGCGGACGGGCTCTGAAAACGCCTGCCGGCGTTTTCTATCCACCCAACATCACGCCTGACGACGATACCGGCATTGGCGGCTGGACCGGCATTCAGTTCATTAATGCGGTTAAACACGGCATCTCTCCGCAAGCTACGCACTATCTGCCGGCGTTCCCGTACACATCCTATTCCACGATGACCGATGGCGATGTGCTGGATATCAAGGCCTATATGGATACGTTGAAGCCGGTACAGTCGCGCAATCATCCGCCTGATCTGCCGCTGGGCCTGCCGGTCGAAACGCTGATGCGCCGGGGTCTGGGACTGTGGAAAATGGCCGCGCAGTTTGATCCGGTTGAGTTCGTCAAGGATGCGTCGAAGGACGATACCTGGAATCGCGGTGCTTATCTGGTACAAGGCCCGGGCCATTGTGCCGAATGCCATACGCCGCGCAATCTGGTGATGGCGCTTGACACGTCGCGCTGGTTGGCCGGCGGTCCGCACCCCGAAGGCAGCGGCAAGGTACCATCCTTGCGAAACCTGAAGTCACGCGGACGCTTCAAGGATGCAAACGATCTGGCCACTGCACTGGAATTCGGAGAAACGCTCGGCTACGACAAGATGTCATCCGGCGGCATGGCGGCGGTACAGACAAACATGTCGAAATTGCCGGCCGAAGACCGAATGGCAATTGCCACCTATCTCATGAGCCTGGAGTAACACCGGAGGTGTTCAGCCGGAAAACCCGCCTGCATCCAGAAATGCCTGCTCCTCGGTGGTTGTAGCGCGCCCCAGTATGTCATTACGATGCGGAAAGCGGCCAAAACGCGCAATGATATCGCGGTGGGTTATGGCAAACGGCAGTGTCTTTTCAAGACCCGGTTGCCTGCATAGCTGCACACATGTTTCCTGGGCGGCCAGGTCCTCGCTGTGCATGAACGGCATGTAATACCAGCGCTTCACCGGAGCCTCACAGTCGCGATCATCGCCCTTGTCAATCGCGGCGGCGGCCAGCGCCAGAGCCTTCGGGTCGGCGGCAAACATGGCCGGCGTACCGCGCTGCAGATTGCGGCTCAACTGGTCCAGCAACAAGATCAGCCCCAGTCTCCCGTCCTGCGTCTGATCCCAGGTGTCGAGATCGCCGGATACGGCCTCGGCATGAACAGTGCCGAATTTTTCACGCAGGCGATCATCAAAGCCCGTATCAGCAGCAAAGTAGGCTGCTTCGGGTTGAGCCAGCCAGAAATCGACAACCTCGCGTGGCTTCATATCGAACCTCCACCGGAGAAGGCCACATCCCGGCGGGCCGAGCGGATGGAGATTGAATACCCGGCGATCACGTCGATCAGGGAGATACCCAGCAGGGTGAAGAACGGCGCCGTGCCAGCTTGCCTGACCAGCAGGAATTCCACCAGCGCCACGATGAACACCGCCGTCGACATGATGTGATCGATAATGGTGAGGCTGCCGACACGGGCCGCCTTCAAAACCTCTATGAACAGCAGGAACAGCGCGCTCATGATCAGTACATCAGCCCACTGCAACACAAGCGATGCGCCAGACATCATATCGACGCGCATGGCTTCCGCCCACAGCCAGCCCTGATCTGTGAAAGCCATGACATTGTAGGCAATCAGCACCAGGGCAATCAGCGGAAACGCCAGCAGGTATCGCATCGGAAGAATATTCCTCGTGAATCAGTTTCGAATCTGGCAAAATCTACCACATGCCTGCCGAACGATTAAGGGCCAGTGACGCGATAGCATCACCAGCCCGAATTTTGTGTCACCAGTGCGCCGTTTCATGGCGCGGCATAAGCGCTCAGATCAAAATTCGCCCTTTGGTTCGATGATCTGACGGCCCTTGTACATGCCGGTCTTCAGGTCGATGTGGTGCGGACGGCGCAATTCGCCGGAATCCTTGTCCTCGATATAGGTCGGCCGCTTCAGCGCATCGGCTGATCGGCGCATGCCGCGGCGCGACGGCGAGGGTTTTCTTTTCGGCACAGCCATTGGAAGCAACTCCTGGAAAGGCTCAATCTATCGGTTTGAAGCCGGGCTT
>JBDNEZ010000145.1:0-3725 GCA_041690095.1 Anderseniella sp. | reverse complement strand
TGATCGCGCGTGCCGGGCTATGCTTGCTGATGAGCCATTTGGCAAGTGGGGATGACCAGGACAGTTCCAGCAACGCAACCCAGCGGGATGGGTTTACCGGTTTGCGCAAACTGTTTCCCGAACTACCCGCCTCACTGGCGAATTCACCCGGCACATTTCTGGGGTCCGGGTTCGGTCATGATCTGGTGCGTCCCGGCGTTGCCCTTTATGGCGGCAATCCGCTGGCCGGCAAACCCAATCCGATGCTGCCGGTGGTCTATCTGAGAGCTGCAATCCTGCAGGTGCGCGATGTCGCCAGGGGCGAAGGCGTGGGCTATGGTGCCACATGGCAGGCAGACAGGCCGTCACGTATCGCCATCGTCGGCGTGGGTTATGCGGATGGTCTGCTTCGCGCAATGTCGTGGCCTGCCGTGCACGATGGACCTGCAAGGGTTTGTATTGCAGGACAAATGGCCCCGATTGTCGGCCGGGTGTCGATGGACATGATCACCATTGATGTCACCGACATAGACCCGGAAAAACTCATCCGCAGCCCGACAGTCGAACTGCTGGGTGCAAACATCCTTGTCGACGATTGGGCGCGCTGGTCCGGCACCTTGTGTTATGAAACTCTGACATCCCTTGGCAGACGCTACGCAAGAGTGTACTCGTCTTGAATGCATTTTTCGAAGGATGCTTTGATTTGAAGGTACGGCGAACAACGGCATCGAGAGGCAACGTGTTCCGGTGAATTTTCTGGCGGCCATCGGCAGTTTTGTTTTTTCCATGCTCGCGGAAGTGGGACGGGTCTCTCTGTTTGCACGTGACGCGGTTGTTCGCGGGCTGTTGCCGCCATGGTATTTTCGCCAGTTGATCGAACAGATCGTTCGAATTGGCTACAATTCCCTGCCGGTGGTCGGGCTGACAGCGTTCTTCACCGGTGGTGCCCTTGCATTGCAGATATTCATTGGCGGCACGCGTTACAATGCAGAAAACCTGGTCTCGTCGATCGTGGCACTGGGGATCACCCGCGAACTTGGCCCGGTTATGGCCGGCCTGATGGTAACCGGCCGTGTCTCCGCCGCGATCGCTGCCGAACTCGGCACGATGCGCGTGACCGAACAGATCGATGCATTGACCACATTGTCGACCAATCCGTTCAAATATCTTGTTGGCCCGCGCATCCTGGCGGCCGTGATTACACTGCCCATACTGGTCGGCATTGCCGACATCATCGGCATCTTCGGCGGGTTTGTAGTCGGCACCACGTCGCTTGGCTTCAATTACGCAGCCTATGTAAAGAACACCACCGACTTTATTGAGGTGACCGACGTGACCTCGGGCCTGATCAAGGCCGGCGTGTTCGGTTTTATCATTGCGCTGATGGGCTGTTATCACGGCTTCAACTCCAAGGGTGGCGCTCAAGGCGTCGGCAGAGCGACAACCAATGCGGTTGTGTCCGGCTCGATTCTCATCCTGGCAGCGAACTACGCGCTGACGTCGCTGCTGTTTTCCGAGTGAGGCGGGTGATGCCTGAGCCGCACATCGTTCTTGAAAATGTCCACAAATCCTTCGGTGCCAAGCATGTTCTGAAGGGCGTCGATGTGGCCGTTGGCAAAGGCCGTTCTCTGGTGGTGATCGGTGGATCCGGGTCGGGCAAATCAGTCACACTCAAGTGCATTCTCGGGCTGTTGCATCCTGAAAAGGGCTCGATCAGGGTGGACGGTCAAGAAGTTATCGGATTGCAGGGGCCTGCCCTGGACCAGATGATGGGCCGCTTCGGCATGGTGTTTCAGGGTGCCGCCCTGTTCGACAGCCTGAGTGTCTGGCGCAATGTGGCGTTCGGGCTGATCCAGGGCAAGAAGATGAAAACCGCCGAGGCCCGCGCCGTCGCTCTGGACAAACTTGCCGAAGTTGGCCTTGGCGCGGAACTGGCCGACGTGTCACCGGCGGAACTGTCCGGCGGCATGCGCAAGCGCGTTGGCCTGGCGCGCGCCATTGCACCGGAACCTGAAATCATCTTCTTCGATGAACCGACCACCGGCCTGGATCCGATTATGGGCGACGTTATCAACAATCTGATTGTCGACAGTGTGAAACGGCTGGGTGCGACAACCATCACCATCACCCATGACATGGCCTCTGCCCGCAAGATCGGCGATGACATAGCCATGATCTACAAGGGCAGGATTGTGTGGTGCGGGCCAGCCGACGAAATCGACCAGAGCAACAACGCCTATGTTGATCAGTTCATCCACGGACGCGAACAAGGCCCGATTGAAATCGAGCTTTAGAACTGTTGGAGATCGTTGTTTGGCGGACGGGTCGAGATCTCTGTGGCCGTCCGGTCAACGGACACGATAAGGCAACAGATATCGAAATGCAGTGCTGAACAATCCACTCGACATTGTTCTTCTTTTGTTCTATGAAAAATCATGGGAAAGATCACACTGAGATTCGTCTGTCAGGGCTGTGGCGCTGCGTATTCGAAATGGGCCGGGCGCTGCGAGAATTGTGGCGACTGGAATTCGCTTGCTGAAAAAACCTCTACCCAGGTGCCGGTTTCGGGCGCCAAGGGTGCTGCCATGCCGAAGGGCCGCGCAATGCGTCTTGTCGGGCTGGAGGGCGAGACGCCCATGCCGGACCGCATCATGACCGGGATTGCCGAACTTGATCGGGTCGCCGGGGGTGGTTTTGTACCCGGCTCAGGCATTCTGATCGGGGGGGATCCGGGCATCGGCAAATCCACCTTGCTGACCCAGGCTGTGGCAAGCGTCGCCAATGCCGGGCACAAGGCGGTGTATATTTCCGGTGAGGAAGCCATTGACCAGGTCAGGTTGCGCGCCCGCCGGCTGGGGCTTGGCAAGTCCCCTGTCCTGCTGGCAGCCGAAACCAATGTATCGGATATTCTGGCGACCTTGAGCGAAGGTGAACCGCCGGCCGTGGTGGTCATTGATTCCATCCAGACCCTGTGGTCACCGGTGATTGAAAGCGCACCGGGAACAGTCTCGCAGCTGCGCGCCGGTGCAGAGGCGCTGATCCGCTTTGCCAAGCGCAAAGGCGCAGCCGTCCTGCTTGTCGGGCATGTCACCAAGGATGGCCAGATCGCGGGACCAAAAGTCATCGAACACATGGTCGATACGGTGCTTTATTCCGAAGGCGACAGGGGGCATCAGTTCCGCATTCTGCGCGCCGTAAAAAACCGTTTCGGCCCAACCGATGAAATCGGCGTGTTTGAAATGTCAGATGCAGGACTGCTCGAGGTGGATAATCCATCACGGCTGTTTATGGGATCTGGAGAAACCCCCACGCCGGGCTCGGCGATCTTTGCCGGCATGGAAGGCACCAGGCCCCTGCTGATGGAAGTCCAGGCGCTGGTCTCGCCATCGGCGCTCGGCACGCCACGGCGCGCGGTGGTCGGCTGGGATCAGAACCGGCTGGCCATGGTACTTGCGGTGCTTGAAGCCCACGGTGGCGTAAATGTCGGTCAGCAGGATGTTTACCTGAATGTGGCAGGCGGGTTGCGCGTCAAGGAACCGGCGGCAGACATGGCGGTGGCGGCAGCCCTGGTGTCGTCGCTGACGGGCGCAGTGATCCCCCCATCATGTGCGCTGTTTGGCGAAATTGCCCTGTCAGGAGCGCTGCGTCCGGTCGGCCAGAGCGACCAGCGCGCCAGGGAAGCTGCCAAACTTGGCCTGGAGACCATCATCGTCGCGCAGGGCGGCGAGATAAAGCAGCGGTCCGTG